>JAASSR010000020.1 GCA_021767785.1 Methanolobus sp. | reverse complement strand
GCGCCGAGAGGGGGATTCGAACTCCCGAGGGGCGGATGCCCCACAAGCTTTCCAGGCTTGCGCCCTACCGCTAGACTATCTCGGCACACGGTTTCAATCTGTTTTTGCTGGCTTGCTGTGCCAGCCTTGCGCATAAGTGCCAGCATCCATTATTACTCTTTCGGTCGTGGCTGCTATCCCATGGTTCTTTTCAAGTATTTCTTTTGTATCCATGGCAGCTTTACACAAAGCCACAGCTTCTCCTTTTAAAGTAAAGAGGCAAATATCATCGTTTTTTTGAATATTGTTGTCAAGACTCAATATTCCCGGTAATGCAATTGCCGCTCCATGACATATAGCATCAACAGCACTATCACGAATGATGATCTTCGGCAGGTGGGCAAGACCTTCCTCCATGGGCCTCACTACCTCACGCAGGAACGATTCATCCTCATCCTCTTTCCAGAAAACATAGGCATCTTTCAGATCATGAAGTGTTACAAGAGTATCCTCTTTGAAAGGACCCGTCTTTGTTCTGCGAAGTTCCTGCATGTGAGCACCACACCCTATTGCAACACCAATGTCATGACATAGTTTACGCATATAAGTGCCTGCTTCACAACCAACCCGTAGAAGGACCGACTTATCCTTAATATCAAGTAATTCAAGATAATAGATAGTTCTCACGCGTGCGGTCCTTTTTACCGCAGAAACAATAGGCGGGATCTGGAAGATAGGACCTGTGAATTCCTTGCATACCTTACGGATCTTTTTTTCAGGAACTGATTCATGGAGAGTCATCAGGCAAATATACTCTTTTCCTGAAAGACGGAGAGCAGCAACAGTTTTAGTTGCTTTTTCAAGCATTATGGGAAGCACACCAGTTACAACCGGATCCAGGGAGCCTGAATGACCTGCTTTTTTAAGTTCAAGTATATCTTTCACCCATGCAGTTACCTCATGACTTGTAGGACCTGCAGGTTTGTCAAGATTGACAACACCCATCTCAATATATTGTCTTAAAGGACGTTTCTCAGGGTCACAGCCATAAAGCGGATTTGTCTTTGAGCGGGCCTTATGGACCAGTTCACGCCTGCGTTCCGAAGGTAAAATATCAGAATTCATAAAAACCGCCAGGTTTCAAGTTGCAACAATTACATATCAGAACTATTCTCAATGGCACAGGAGATAATATTTGCTATCTGGAACTGATCCCACTTTTCAGAATCTATTACAAGATCGTAAACAGAAAGATCATTTATATCAATTCCATAAATAGTCCTGTACCTGAGGGCCTCTGATGCCTCGCGCTCAATAGTCTCATTAAGCTTATCCTCAAAAGAACTGCCCTCTCTGCCAACGATCCTTTTTACTCTTACATCAACAGCAGCTTTTATCCAGACCTTGAAACCTTTTTCTGCCATATGACCGGCAAGTCTTCCTTCAAGAATAATATTATCACGGGCATTGGCAATCTCTTTCTGGCGCTCATCTATTTTAAGATCAATACTATCATCGGATTCGGCCAGTTCACCGAATTCTGCCAGGCTCATGCCATACTCTTTTGCAAGGGAACGAAAGACCTCTCCGGCAGATACCATTTCAAGATCGTATTTTTCAGAAAGTAATCGGGAGACGGTAGTAGTACCACTTCCCGGAAGGCCGCTGATTGTCAGTAACACTTCAGACTCCACCGACATCCAGAGCCTTTCTTATCAACTGACTGACAGCCAGTGAGGCAATGAAGTACCAGAAGATCCAGTACTGGAAAGGACCCAATATAGTATCTGTCAATATCTGCTGGCCCCAGAAAGGGAATACAAATGAAGCAGCTTCATGGCTTTTGATGTAATAGTATGCCCACATGAACAAGGGAAGGGATATTATACTGATGTACGCCATGGGTTTGAATTGCTGCTTTGACATTTCCATCTGATCTTCCATCATTTTAGAGCGCTCATCTTCCATCTTCTTCATAAGAGCAGTATTATTGGAAAGCTGAGCTTCCCTGAATTCTTTCTGGAAAACCCTCATCTTTTCCTGTGTGTTACGCATCAGATCCCAGTCGATAGTATATTTTTGAATAAGGGATGCATAAAGCGCAGTTATTGATGCCATTATGAAAAGAACAATATGAAAATTATTTGCTCCCAGAATGGTCACTACCGGATCCATTATAAGGCTCACTGACCTGCCGAGAGAATCTCTGAAATCCTGGCCAAGTATCATGATGCCGACCATAAGAGATATGCCGAAAGCCAGCAAAAACTGATCCAGCTTTTTCTTGAATTCTTTTGTAACCAAGGGATAGCCTCTTTATTCCATTATTACTTTATTTGAACTGATCCATTATCCTGCAGATATCCTCAAAAACGGCTTCCACGGTTCCTGAACCGTCTACATTCACAAGAAGTCCTGCATTATCATAATAGTCAATCAGTGGCTTTGTCTTTTCGTTATAAACAGCGAGTCTTTGACGTATGACATCTTCCCTGTCATCATCCCTCTGATAGAGTTCAGCACCACATGAATCACAAATCCCTTCTTTATCAGGAGGATTGAACATTATATGATAGCTTTCTCCACATGAACAACTGCGACGTCCACTGAGCCTCTTTACAAGTTCCTCATCACTTACCTCAATATTAATAACAGCATCCAGAGGTTTTTTGATATCTTGAAGAATATCAGAGAGTGCATCTGCCTGAGGAATGGTTCTCGGATAGCCATCCAGAAGATAGCCTTGCCCACAGTCAGGTTCTGTTAACCTGTTCCTTATAAGTCCGATAAGAACCTCATCAGGGACAAGTTCCCCCTTATCCATATACTTCTTTGCCTTTAGTCCAAGCTCAGTACCATCACGTACATTCGCTCTTAAGATATCTCCGGTGGAGATATGCGGAATCTTATAATGATTCGATAATTCCTTAGCCTGGGTGCCTTTACCGGCACCCGGAGGGCCAAATAACGCAATATTCATGATCAACACCTATTTTATTCCCGTCCGAAGAAGGACCTTACCATCGGATGCATTTCCATCATCTGCTCGGATGCTATATCCTCATACAAACGATAAACGATACTTACCGCAAGCAACAGACCGGTACCTCCTGCTCCTCCAAGGGTACCAAGCAGACTTGCAACAAGTGTCAGGAAACCTATAAAAGCACCACCTATAATGGTTACTTTCGGAATATACCTGATCATAACTTTTTCAATACTTCCTATGTTCCTTCTAAAACCCGGAATCTGCATACCTGAATTAAATATCTTTCTTGCAGTCGGTTTTGCACCCATACCTGTAGTCTCGATCCAAAACAGTGCAAAGATTATACCACCTACAATCAGGAAGAAAGCATCAACAAAAACATGCAACGCTATCTGCCATACTGCAGGAACCGGGGCACCGTAACTTGTGAACGATTCTCTGACAAGGGAAGGAATCCAGTCATAAGGACTGTGGATAGGAGCAAGATAATACATAAGCCCATTGATAGGCGTGGAACCACTATATTCACCCAGGAAGGTAATTCCTCTGCCACTCAGCAGGAGACCTATCATCTGTATGTTAGCCTGCAATGCCCTTACAAGGATCATCGGCAGAACAGAAGCATAAATCAACTTTACAGGGAACTTGCCTCTTGCTCCTCTGACAGCACTGTGTGCCAGAGGGATCTCAATACGGGTACTCTCCACATAAACAACAAGCAGGAAAATAACTACCGTACTTATCAATGCGAGTATTCCACCGCTTATGAGCATGAACATTATACCGTCACCAGAGAACAGGAAATCTGCCTCAACATTCTGCAGTATATATATCCACTTTGGGAAGAAACCCGTTGGGAGACCACTGGTATCTGCTGTCCAGTTGAACAGACCGGTAACTATCTGCTGGGAAACTCCCGCTACAATGAACAGACCTACACCTGAACCGATACCCCATTTGGAAACTACTTCATCCATGAAGAGAATCAGTATACCACCTATACATATCTGTAGGAAGATGAAAAACGTAATTACTCCGACATCCACTCCTAAAGTCGCTGCAATTGCCTGATCGGGCTTGAGATAACCACCAACTATCTGTGGCAAAGCCTCAAGTACAGTCATTACAATAACTAAAGCTTTCTGTGAGCCCTGAAAGAATGCCTGATCCGAAGGATTGGAAAGGTCAAGATTAATAACGTTAGAACCAACAAGAAGCTGAAGAACAATGGATGCGGTGACAATAGGACCTATACCAAGAAGCATCAGAGAACCTGATGCTCCGGCAAAAAATGCTCTATAGGATTCGAAAAGATCGATCGATTCCTTTGACAATCCAAACAGCGGTACATTAGCAAGTGCAAAATAGAGCACAAGAATTCCGAGTGTCCACATTAATTTAGTTTTGAAATGGACATGCCCCTCCGGACTTGCAACTGCTGGCAATCTATCGAAAATTGGTTCCAAACTATCTCTAAGACTCATTAATTCCACCCTTTGAATGGAAAATCCATGCAATTATTAGGTAAAGCACACCTTAATAGATTTCCACATTAATAAATATGCACCCTTTAATTACTAAAATATAAAATAAAACAGGTAATGCCAGATGGCATTACTCCTCTATCTCAGTACAGGTTCCACCCGCACTTTCAACCTTTTCTTTTGCACTGGCAGAGAATTCGGCTGCTGTGATAGCTAACTTCTTTGACACCTTGCCTGAACCGAGCACTTTATCGATATCAAGGACTGCAAGGTCAATGACATAAGTGTCATCCTGAAGTTCTGCAAAGCCATCCTCTACAAGCTGATCTGAAAGTTCATCAAGTTCCCCGACATTTACAATGGAAACATCATTGAGTACTTTCAATGGGCGTGTGAAACCTTTCTGGTGACCACGACGATATCCGAATTGAAGTGCACGGGTTACATGGTGTTTGTTCTCACCACATCTTCCCCTTCCACCACGGTTACCGGCACCACGCCTGTTCTTGGTAGTGCCTCCGCCACATGTACGGGACCCTCTGAATTTCTTTGTATTGCTTTTCTTAGACATGGCTTTACCTCATTTTCTTCAGTAATTTATTGATATCCTCACCATGGTTACCAAGAACACCACCCTGTTGAAATGTCCTCTTAATACCTGTATGGCCTTTTCTTGGAGGGTGAAGCCTGAATACCGGCTTGAGCTTAGGAACATCTTTCAGTGTTGCTTTACCATCGCAGATTGCCTTCGCAAGAGATTCTATAGAATCATACTCTGTATTTTCAGCTACATATTCACTGGTAAGTCTTAAATTACCTTCAAGCCTTCCACGGTTGCTGAGCATTTCCGCAAGTGTGTCTGCATCAATAACACCGTATGCAACGTAGTCCTTAACTTTCCGGATCATTCCTTCATTGTGAGGACCATCGTTCAGGAGAACGCAATGGTTCACCTTGTTCAGACGAAGCATTTGAAGGGTATCCTTGATAGTCCTTCTTACATTAACTTCTCCACGTACTCTAACCAAAGCGTACATTTCAAGCCTCCTTCCTCTCCAGATGCACAGGAACTCTTACAGTACCTGTATTTTCCAGTGCACTGAATGTAGCCTTTGCAAAGTTCAGGGTTGTCCTTGTGGTACCTTCGGTACGTGTCCAGACATCCTTGATACCCGCTTTCTCGAGTACTTTCCTTGCTGTGTCTCCGGCAGCAAGACCAAGTCCGCGTGGTGCAGGTTTCAGCTCGACAATGACACTACCGGCCTTTCCACGTACCTCTGAAGGTACTGTGTGTTCAAGTCCGCATGCACATTCCCATGAACCGCATCCACGTTTTACTTTAATTATACTGATCTTGGCATTGCTGATGGCTTTTCTGATAGCCGGTCCTACCTGGACATCCTTTGCCTGTCCAAGACCAACAAATCCGTTTCCATTACCAACAATGACCGTTGCTCTGAACTTAACACGACGTCCTGAGTCAGTCATCCTCTGGACCATGTTGATATCAAGAACCTCATCCTCAAGATCAGGTAACAGGATATCGATTATTTTGGATTCCCTTATAGGTAGACCTGATTCAATGGCCTCGTCCATGGAAGTGATCTGCCCTTCTTGAACGAGTTTTCCAAGTCTTGTCTGCGGAACCCATTCGTCTTCATATTCATATGCCATGTAATCACCTAGTTGAACTCTGCAGAGATCTTTTCCTTTACTGCATCGAACAGTTCAGGCAGATTTGAGTCTTCCATATACTCTGCTACATGTTCTCCTCTTACTCTCTCATCCGAAGGAAGAACAGATGAGTCATGAGGAATCTCGAATCCTGCATCTATAATACCTTTCAGGGTTGCGTATACACGTGAACCGTATGATGATTCCTGGAGCCCCATATCAAGGACACCGTAATCATATCCATTGCTCAGTGCTCTGTAACCGAACAAAAGACCGGTAAGGTACGCAGCTGTTGTATTCCCTGTAGATGCGTCATATCCATACTTTTTAAGTTCTGTTGAAATTGCAGCTGAAAGAGTTACATCCCCTTCGGGCTTTGGAGCTACAAGCTGGATCTGCATGTGTTTTGAACTCTTGCGCACTACCACTCGGTCTTCCTTTGAAAGAAGTAATCTGAGTCTCTGGTGGTAATCAGTACGCCCTTCTCTTCGTCTTCTGAATGCGACTTTATATTTGGGTCCTGTTGCCATGATCATTCCTCACGCTTAATTAGCTTCTCTGACTCAAGATGTGCCTTCAGATGAGATACACTGCGGTATTCTCCGCCTTTTGCCTTGCGGTAGACCTTACAATAAGTTGCTCTGTCAAGTAAGCCATCATCACGCATCTGTTTAAGTTCTTTTCTCTGAGCACGGATCTTCTTCATCCACTGCTCTTTACCAGGATTACGTGCGCCTTTCTTACCTTTCCTCTTACCATGTCCTTTACGGTGACCATACTTACGTTTGGAATCTCTTATCCTTGCACGACCACGGCTTACTCCTTTTACAGGAATAACCTTGATACTGCCTGCTTCGATAAGTTCACGTATGTCCGCTCTTGTAATAGCCACTGCAATGTCCTCTGCTGCTTCAGGGTCAAGCCATACTCTGTCAAGACCACATCCCAGTACATCAGAGGCGATTCTTTTCTGATTAGACAGATCCGTCATCTTATTCACCTCTTGTAGGGTTGAGAACCTTTATTGAAAGCTCTGCAGCTTTTTCCTCTATCATTGCTTTTTTTCTGCCGCCGACCTTTGCAGCTATTCTTATAGCCTCTTCAGCTGTATTTACATTGTCAAGATCTGCAACTGTGCATACAAGAACCTCCGCATACCCGGAAGGGTGTAAACCCTTTACAGCAGCAGGACTTCCATAGCCTACCTGAGCAATTGAACCTTTTGCTTTGAAATGTTTGCGCAGTTTACCCTGAAGACCCCTGGGGCGTCTCCAGTTGGAATCCAGACGCTTGTATTTGTGAGAATCCGCTCTTTTAAACTTCGGTTTCCTGTGCTTCTGGATCTTTCTTACCTTGAACAGGCGTTTAGTATTATCATCCATTCAAATCACCTACATTATCTTCTCCACAATATATATTCCGTCCTGGAATACACGCGGGTCGAATGCCTTGATTCTTGTTATCTGCTCTATGTTAGCAGCCGTCTGTCCAACATCCTCTTTGTTAATACCAGTGACAATAACCTCATCAGCTGTGGCTTTGACACTTGTATCACCGAGAATATTTGCTGACCTTGCCTTTTTCTCACCAAGGAAATTATTGACCATTAGCTGTTTACCTTCAACCTTCAATTGCATAGGGAAGTGAGAATAAACAACCTTCATTCGATATTCGAATCCCTCTGTGACGCCTTTTATCATATTGTTGATGTGTGATGCAAAGGTTCCTACCATTGCTTTCTGGGTCTTTTTGAGAACTTTCGAATCGACAATGACCTCAGAGTCAACAATCTCTATCTTAATACCAGGATACCAGAAACTCCTTTCATTCTTACCTTTCGGACCTGATACTGTCAGGAGCTTATCCTGTAACGTGACAGTCACACCATCCGGGATCTCGATAACTTTCTTTATTTCTGTTGCCATGTGACATCACATCCATCAGTACACATATGCAAGTAACTGTCCACCAACGTTATTCTCACGGGCTTCATACTGTGACATTACACCATTTGATGTTGTCAGTATCAGTGTTCCAAAATTCTTTGCCGGAAGGTACTGCTTTTCCCATCTTTCAAAGTCAGCAGCACCCACTGAATAACGTGGTTTGATAGCACCACATTTGTTGATCCTACCAATAAGTTCTACCTTATAAATTCCCGCTTTACCATCTTCAATGAACTCGAATTCACCGACATATCCACGGTCCTGCATGACCTTAAGTACGGTACCAATGAGTTTTGATGCGGGTTTAATTACACAGGAATCTTTACCAATTGCCTCTGCGTTCTTAATAATTGATAAAGCATCAGCAAGCGGATCTAATAATACCATTTCTTTCACCTCACGTATATTTCTCAAATCCCATATCGTGGGCAACTTCACGGAAGCAGTGCCTGCAAAGATATATACCGTATTTCCTTACAAGACCCTGTTTTCTTCCACATCTCTTACATTCGCTTGCTCCTCTTCCAAAGCTCTTAGTGGTCTGAACCATATTATATAACCTCCACGGCGTATTTGTCTTCGAAGAAAGCAATCGTATCCTCTTTTGTTATCCTGTGAGATGATGGGATCTTCCTCTTGGCTATCTTTCTTTTACTGATCCTGTAACCGGGACGGTTTACAATCACATTGACATCCATTCCAAAGATACCTATGTTAGGATCATATTTCATACCAGGGAAATCGGTATGTTCCTCAATACCAAAAGCGACATTTCCGTATTTATCGAACTGGGATGATCTGAGCTTGCTCTCCACAATATTAAGTGCTGTTCTAAGGAACTCTTCCGCACGGCCGGACCTCAGTGTAACCTTACAGCCTATTGGTTCGTTCTTCTTGATACCAAATGCCGGCATAGTTCTCTTTGAATAAGTCCTTACAACGGCCTGACCGGTAATCTCGCTAAGAATGCCTTCAGCATCCACAAGATGCTGGCCACTTTCTCCGACACCCATATGAACAACTACTTTATCTACTACAGGTGTTCTCATAGGATTACTCAACTACCTCACCACCTAAGTTGATCTCTGGCTCCTTCTCACCGATAACGACAACGAAGTCTTCTATTGTCTCAAAGTCATACTCGCCGGAAATAGAAACGGTGTTGTGCTTGGAGCTCTTTACAGTATTGATACTTTTGATGGTGCCTATCTCGCCGGTGTGTTTTCCACCAACGATCATTGCGAGGTTACCTTCCTCATATTTGATGTGCTTGACAATTGCCTTATCAGGCATTGTAAGGATGAGTGAATCCTTTGTATTATAATCGTTGGAACCTACAAGATTTGTACCGTCATTAAGATTAAGCTGTATTTTCCCACCTTTTAACACAGTCTTACCGTTGATCCTGCAGAGTTTGTTTGCATCGGAATCTTTCAGCTTATATACCTCTAATCGTCCCATGCGGTCCAGAAGCATACGGTATGCTACATTTTCAAGTGGGATTGATATTACGTCTAACAGACCTACAGGGAATCTGAGATCCTTTCTAACGATACCATCAACAAGTATACTGCCTTCTGAAAGAACACGTTTGGCTTCTGCACGGGTGTCTACGATACCCAGCATATCCCTCAGAACAACACCAAGTGGAATGCTCTGTTGCTTGTTATGTGGACCCGGTCTTGTTGATGTGATCCATTTGTTGGATTTCTTTGATATCTGCCAGCTTTTAGGGACAGATATTCTTTTCTGATGTTTGCCCACAAAATCACCTGTTATTGATAACTTCTTCTCTTCTTTCGTCCTTCATTTCAAGGGTTGTGATCATCACATTTGAAGGGTATACCGGCCTTGCAACCTCGGTACCGTCTGCTTTTGAAACGGTTACACCTTCCACAACGATAGTTCCGTGTTTAAGGGAAACTCCTTCCACCTTACCGGTGGTTCCTGCATGATCTCCACGCATTACCTTTACAGTATCACCAACGATAACGCTGGCACTGCGGCGACCATACCTTTCTCGGAGATCCTTTGAAAGCGGAGCACCCATGTACTTCTGTTTGATGTGAAGAGGAGCAGTAAATCTTGTTTTCCTCTGCTTTCTGGGATGATTCGATATCATTATTTCACACCTCAAATTACCATAGATGCAGTTGTACCTATCTTTGGGTACCTTTCTGCTGCTTCCCTTGCTATCGGACCTTTAAAATCTGTTCCTTTAGGGACACCATCTTTGTCAACAATGACAACGGCATTGTCTTCAAAGGAAACCCTCAGGCCATCCGGACGGTGAATATCCTGTTTTTGGCGTACGACCACTGCAAGAAGGATCTGTTTGCGCATTTCCGGTGTTCCTTTCTTAACGGAAACAACACACATATCACCTACACCAGCCCTTGGATGTCTGTTCTTGACACCTCTGTAGCCTTTTACGGAGATAATCTCAACCACACGTGCACCTGTATTGTCCACGCAGTCAATCTTAGCACCGGCGTTAAGTGAGCGGGGAATTGCAGATCTTGCGCCTTTCATTCCTGTGCCCCCACTTTAACAACTACATATGACTTTGTTTTACTGAGAGGCCTGCATTCAGCCAATGTCACCACGTCCCCTACCTTTGCATCAATGCATGGAGGGTTGTGTGCCTGAATCTTGGATTGCCTCTTCTCATATCTCTGATACTTTTTGATCAGCATCTCATGCTTACGCTGGATGACCACTGTCTTGTCCATCTTATCGCTTACAACAGTTCCTACAAGAACCTGGCCGCGAACCGGGAGCCTCCCGTGGAAAGGACAATTGACATCTTCACACTCCTGTTCAGGAGCAGGGACATCCAATCCAATATCTTTAACCATGATTATTACCTCATGTATATTTTTCTTATGTTCTTAGTTCTGTTCTCGGGTTGTGAGAGCAGAAGGTTCCCATCAACTTTAACATACCTCTCAGCATGCTTACCGGACAGGTGGGCAGGTATCTGAAACACAAATGAAGTGCCTTTTTTCTGAACCTTTTTTTTGGTTCCTTCCTCTGTGTGAATGATCATCATATTCCTCGTTTCGTCAACCACTTTGCCGCGTATAAATCTTAATGAGGGGTTCGTTGCCCCCACTACTTCTACCTTCAATCCGATGAGTTCATGGAATACCAGTTTAGAAGGAGTTATCTCCAAATCAGATCTCCTTCATTTCCCTCTGGACGGTCTTTATCCTGGCAATGGTCCTACTGAGTTCCCCGATTCTTCCGGGATTGTCAGGAGCCCCTCCAGCTGATGAAAGTGCGCGCTCACGTATGAGCTCGTCCCTCATCTTCTCAAGTTCGTCCATTCTTTCTTCCGGGGACATATCCCTGATCTCGTTCATTCGAAGAATAGCCATTACTTATCCTCCTTGTGGACACGTGCGACCGGATGCCAGTAATCATAACCTTCATGTTTATGTTGCCAGACACCATCGACCAGTCTGCGCTGTTCATTTTCGAGATCTCCTTCCGAAACCGAACCATCTGAGTCATCAGTTTCTGCTGCTTCGTCCTTTTCTTCTGCAGGGGTTTCTTCTTCAACTTTCTCAGCTGAAGTTTCTTCTGTCTTTTCCTCTGCTTCTACGGTTTCGGCAACTTCCACTGCTTCTTCCTCATCTGCAACCTCACCTTCTGACTCTTTATCTACAAGTTCCTTAATGTCGGATTTTGCAGCTTCCGGTGAAACAGGTTCTGTTTCTGCTTCTTCTGTGACCTCTCTGACCTTAAAAGCATCAGGCAGTACTGCATCAGGAGGGATGATCCTTACCTTGCATCCAAGGGTCCCCAGCTTCTTTACAGCTGTTGCAAAACCTTCGTCCACAATATCATCCACAGGTTTCCCGGCGTGTTTGATGTATCCATCAACGAGTTTCTCGACCCTTGACCTTGAACCTGTCAGTTTCCCTGAGATAACGATCTCACAGCCCAGAGCACCTGAATTCATTATAGCCCTGAGGGTATTGTGCCCGGCTTTTCTGAAATACCATCCTCTTTCGATGGAAGAGGCAAGACGACTGGCCATCATCTGAGCATTAAGCTCCGGTTTTTTGACCTCCTGAGCATCGATCTGAGGATTATCAACATCAAACAACCTGTCAACATCACGTGTTAATTTACGGATAACCTTACCAGCTTTACCAATGACCATGCCTGGTTTTTCAGCATAGACGGTAATATGAGTACCCATAGGAGTACGGTTGATCTCCATGCCACCATATCCTGCCTTGCTGAGCTGTTTTCCGAAATATTCGTTCATTGAAGCTTTTACAAATCCTTCCTGAACGAATTTCTTCTCTATTGCCATTAGAGCACCTCATCCAAAATAATCTCTATACTCACAGTCTCTGTGTTACTTGGACTGCCACGTCCACGTGCCCTTGGTCTCATGCCATGGATCACACGTCCACGTTTTGTAGCGACATGCGCAATGTACATACGATCAGGATCAAGCCCTTTGTATTCGGCATTGTTCCTTGCATTTTCCAGTATCTTCAGAAAAGAACGGGCCACTTTCACAGGATACCTTCCGTTTGCCATCGGACCTTTTCTGTGACCTGAGCCTTCAGTATGCTTCTTGAAAGGAACTGCCTGCTTCATGATAGCGACATCTTCAAGGTACTTCTGAGCTGCAGATGCACGCATGCCTTTGATAGCTTTTCCAAGTTCACGTGACTTTTTAGGAGAGATATGAAGCTCAGCACCCATTGCCTTAGAACTCGTCTTCGGGTCCATTTCAATTGAATATGCGATTCTTGCCATTTATCTCACCTTACTTAAGTGGCACAAACTTGCTTGAACGTGTTGCACCCACACCGGCACTTCCATGAGATACCTTTGCACGTGTCGGTGCGAATTCTCCGAACCTGTGTCCGATCATTTCAGGCTGTATCTCAAATGCCACAAATGACTTGCCATTGTATACTTCTACATTTTTACCCACCATTTCAGGGAATATTATGATGTCCCTGTAGTGGGTCCTTAAATTATCCTTGCCATCTTTGAGCTGTTGAACAACATTCTTTCTGCCATCAGTGTAGCCCCTTTTAAGAGTACGGCGCTCACGTGCAGGCAGTAATGAGATGAACTCGTCAACATCCATAGCCTGGAGTTCTGATACCGTCTTACCACGGTATGTATATTCACCTTTTCGTTTAGGTAATCTTGATGATGATTTCTTTGCCATGTATTAACCTCCGGTTAACGCTTCCCTGTCCTGCGTGCTGCAATCTGACCTACCTTTCGCCCAGGAGGTGCGTTCCTACCTATTGTTGTAGGTTTACCAGGATGTTTGCGGTTACCTCCACCATAAGGGTGGTCTATAGCGTTCATAGCAATACCTGATACACGAGGATATTTTGCAGCTCTTGTCTTCATCTTATGATACTTCTTACCTGCCTTGAGGAAAGGTCTGTCAACCCTGCCGCCACCTGCAACAATTCCAATGGTTGCACGGCATTTAGGATTGAACCATTTCATTTCACCTGAAGGCATCTGTAAAACCGTCTTACCACGATCATGTGATATTACTGTTGCATAGGTACCTGATGCACGTGCGAAATGTCCGCCGTCGTTAGGCTTGGACTCTATATTACATACCGGGACTCCTTCCGGGATCTCTGCAAGATGCAGGATGTTGCCGGGTTTTACCTCAGCTGATATTCCACATGCTATCTTATCACCTACTGCTATCCCTTCCGGTGCAAGTATCAGGCGTTCCTCACCACTATCGAATGAAACTTTTACTATGGGTGCTGAACGAGCCGGATCATGTGTAACCTCAATAACTGTACCATATATCGTGCCTTCTTCATCGACACGCGGATGTTTAAGTGCAGATTTGAACTTGTGTGATGGAGCTCTGTAAGTAGGAGTTCCACGACCTCTGTTCTGTGATATAATTCTGTGAGCCATTTCTATTCACCTCACATAAGACCTATTCTGGTTGCTATCTCATGGGCTGCTTCTGTGCCCTCAAAAGTAACGATAGCTTTCTTCATTCCTTTCATCGTGCTCATTGTAGATACCGATTCAACAGGGAACCCGTACATCTTCATCACATCGGCCTTGATCTGCATCTTGTTCGCCCTGGAATCAACAATGAATTGAAGTTTATTGTCATCCAGAAGCATCATTGCTTTCTCAGTGATAAACGGATATTTGATCACACTCATTCGAACATCCCTCCAAGTGAGGATATTGCAGACTCTGTCCAGAGTGTTAACCTGCCTGCCTGTGTGCCCGGTGCAAGATGCTCAGTGTTAAGTGCATCAACGGAGATTACATCCACACCCGGAAGGTTCCTTGCTGACTTCATCAGCACACTGTCGCATGTAGCAACAATAAGAAGGCTCTTCCTGTTCTTGAACCTCCTTCCACGGATCTTACCTTTTCCTGCACGGATATTCCTTCCATCCTTTGCACGAAGAACGTCTTCATAAACACCTGCATTCTGCAGAAAGCTCACAACATCCTTTGTCTTTTCAACATTTTCAAGTTCATCTGAAGCCACCAGTGGAAGTTCTGCTTCGAACCTGTGACCTCGGGATTTCACCAGTTCCGCATCGATAGTTGCTGCAATAGCAGAACGTACAGCCATACGTCTTTCTTTTTTGTTTACCTTTTCAGTCCTGTCTGCTTCGGGCTTTGGTGGATGTGCTCTCCTTCCGCCCACTGCCTGAGGAACTCTAGCTGCACGGTTTCCGTTGGTTATTCTTGGTATCTGTGCGGCACCTCTTCCTGATCCCCAGGATTCTGCAGAGGTGTCCATGCCCGAATACATCCTCGGACCATATGGCTGATACCTTTTTGCCTGAGCTGTAAGGACTGCTCTTTTAATAAGATCAGGTCTGTATACTTCATTGAATACGCCAGGAAGATCAAGTTCTCCTTTAGTATTTCCTGATAGATCAATAATTTTTGCTGTAACCATTCAGTTCACCCCTGCTTGGACTGCGTACTTACGTGAACGATCTGTGGTTCACCCATAGCAGCCTTTGACCTAATCGGATCTCTGAGTCTGACAAGCCTCTTTGAAGGCCCCGGAATGCTGCCTTTGAGAAGAACATAGTCCCCACGTACAAGACCGTAATTAAGGAAACCGCCTTTTGGAGTGATCTCTTCTCCGTCAGCACCTAATTTGAGGATACGCTTGTTGTATTCAGTTCTCTGATGGTAACCCATCTGGCCCATCTGAGGTACAGTCCATCTTACAACAGCCGGGTGCCATGGACCGAGTGTACCGATCTGCCTGAGACTACCCTGTCGTGAGTGCTTATTCTTAGCCAGATTGATACCCCATCTTTTTACAGGACCCTGTGTACCCTTTCCGGTGGTAATTGCTGCCACGTCCACAAATGAACCTTCACCGAAGACATCGCTTATCTTGATCTCTGATCCAAGTACGGATCTGGCATACTCGAACTTTGACTTTACATCAGAACCACTGAGTGATGTCTCCATAACATCTGCATTCTTCTTTGGAACACCTGTCAGCTTCTTTGGTAAAGTATAAGTTATAATTTTGATATCCGAGACCTTGCCTTCGCCGATCAAACCCTCTATCTTTTCAAGATCAGATTCTTTCTTTGATGTCTTTGGCAATGCAATTCTCTTTCCAAGGCTTTCGTCAAGATCGTCAGCCCATGCTTCTGAAAGTGCCTTCTCGCCATTCGTTGTACCGGAGTAGGCACGAATTGCAGCAACACGAACAGCAGGAGTTTCTACGACAGTTACAGGAACAGATATCTCCATACCTTCTGTGAGACTGTTCTTAACGTCATCTATCATTACCACATGGGTCATACCTACCTTATAGCCTGCAAAGTCCTGGAGTTTTGGTTCTCCGGCGCTCTGAGGCCATGAGTTAAACCTTGGTATGTGGCTTTTTGCTCTTACGCGTGGACTGAAAGCGAGTGAACCTCGTCTTGGTCTGTGTCCTTTTGCCATTCTTATTCTCCTAATTTACACATTTTCTTCTTGAAGAGACCAATGCTGATTTGCATGGCCGCTTTACGCGAGAAAGTCAGGCAGGGACCGAAAATAGACATGAAAAGCACATGATAAGGCGGACTCCACGTATCCTCATGATACGCATTCAACGCCGAACCCGTACTTACTTCCAGTCATCAACGGACCTAAGTATGCCATAGGCATTACTGAGTGGTCATCTCGAAAAGATTTAAACATCCCAGTATTTTAACACATTTTGTGTAAACGGGCATTCCTGAAGAGGCCCGATTATACCTCATGTTAAATCCGACTTTTTCGCACTGTAATCATAAATACGTTCAGATATCCATAATGATAGACAATCTAACGTTGCGCCATTAAAGGAATATATCGTATATAAACCCTTTGCAAGAAATCAAACCAGGATAAACATAAGCAAAGTCTCATTTCATGAAAAATGATGAAAACTATATAATACTGTTAATGACAATAATTCTCTGAGAACAGCCCAGGTCAGATCAGACATATCAAAGATAAATGATTACGGAGTTAAATCGTGGAAATAAAAAAAGCTGTAATACCGGTTGCAGGCATGGGGACAAGGTTTTTACCTGCTACAAAGTCCATGCCAAAGGAAATGCTTCCGGTGATAGACAGACCGGTTATCCATCATGTTGTGGAAGAGGCCATTAATTCAGGCATTGATGACATCATTTTCATTACAGGAAGAAGTAAAAGGTCAATAGAGGATTATTTTGATGACTCTCCGGAACTTGAGAATCATCTCAAAATGAAGAATAAGGAAAAGATGCTGAAGATAGTACAGGATATTTCGTCTATGGTCGACATCCACTATATCAGACAAAAAGAACCCAGGGGTCTGGGGGATGCGATACTTACAGCAAGGAAGCACATAAATGACGAGCCTTTTGCAGTATTACTCGGTGATGATATCATCGTAAACGAAAAGCCCTGTACCAAACAACTGATAGACAATTTCATAAAATACGGCCGTTCTACAATTGCAGTTGAAGAAGTACCCCGGGATAAGACAGGAAGTTATGGAATAATTCAGGGAAAACCACTGGACGACTCTCTCTATATAATGGATGATATTATTGAAAAACCGGCCCCTGAAGATGCTCCTTCAAATATCGGGGCCATCGGCAGATACGTATTCACACCGGAAATACTTGACTGCATTAAAAAAACAACTGCAGGAGTAGGAAATGAAATTCAGCTAACAGATGGTATCCGTCTTTTGAAAGAGAAACAGAAAGTATATGCTTACAAATTTACCGGAAAAAGATACGATACCGGAGACAAGATCGAATATGTAAAAGCAATTATAGACTTTGCACTCAATAATGAAGACATGCAGGAGCAAATAAAAGAACATATCACAGGTCTGGGCATGTGATCACTTTTGAATTTTTGAAGAACTGCGTTTAACAACTTTTCTGACAGTGCGTCCTCTGAACTTCACACCACCAACAAGTTTTACACCGGATTTTTTGCGTATCACATCGGAAAGATCCCCGTCAAAGGTCGCAATTATACTTTTATTAGCAACAACATCAACACATCCTCCGATGTATGCAAGTGTTTTGAGAATACTTTCCACCTGAGAAGGGGTTGCATTATCAGCAACCCTTATTATATGTGTCTCAACAGACATGGAGCCTATCTCCTTGAAACAGATTTTCTGAGAGATGCTATTCTTGTTGCCTGTTTAGCAGAAGATGCAGACCTCAGATCCTTAGTAGCAGTCGAAATAGTCGAATTTACTTTTGTCTTTCCTGAAACCGCAGCAAACTCTATATCAGAACCTGACACAACAATATCAACGGCATTTCCTATATCTGCATACTCACCTGCGGCCACTGACTGAGCAAGAACAGTTCCGTTTTTTGAGCTGTCAACCTGTTCAGTTATCTTGCCGGTACTGAGGTTACTGGCTGACAATGCTTTCTTCGCTGATGCAAGATCCATGCCTACTATATTGGGAACCGGGACCGAAGTAATCCTTGAGATCACCAGATCCACTGAATCCCCTGGTTTTGCAACCGAACTGCCTGACGGGATCTGGGAAAGCACTGTTCCCTGTACAAGATCACTGTTCTTTTCGATCACTTCACCCTGCCTGAAGCCTGCATTTTCAATTTCAGACACTGCAATATCACGATCCAGTCCAACTACATCAGGCACATCGATAAGATCAGAAAAAGAAGGTTGTTTTACGGATGAACTTATAGTGAACTCCACTTCACTCAGGTTGTCAGCCGGAATTATGTCATCGGCTTTAGGAAGTTGGAAACGCAGGTCATTGCCCTTAACCGCAATGTTTGTTCTGAGTTTGATATTCATGGAACTTATATTGTAATTTACCCGGGATGAACTGCTGTTCAATGAGCTGTCCATTTCCTCAAGGGAATCTTTAAATGCATTCACCAGATTTTTAGAAGATAGTTCTGGCCTTGTACGGGAAAGCCGTTCAAGTTTCTTTTCAAGTTCAGCTTTTTCTTTGAGGATTTCTCCTATTCTGCTATCAAGTATATCATAATCATGCCTTAAAGAAATATTTTCTTTTTTCAGCTGTTCCAGTGTATCGGTTTTCGATGCAAGTTCTTTATGGACGGCATCCAGTTCCGATTCTACATTCCTGAGGCTCCTTTCGACAAGGGTGCTGCTCTGCCTTTTTGAATAGGCATTGGTTGATTTATTCAAGCGTTCGATATTTTTCCTGAGATCTGTAATATCGCTCATTCCATACCTCCTGGAATCATTCTTCCACTACCCTGGAAGATGCCGGTATTGACACGATCTTAGCTTTCAGAACGCTCGAACCTTCAACATCGTATGAATTCAATGATTTGTAAGAAGCATTCAAAGGTGCTGCTTTGAGAACCCTTTTGTATCCCCTTATACGATTCTTCGAATCTCTTTCTTCCTCGTATTCCATAGACAGAGCCATTTTGAGTTCGATATCCACTTCAGGTATATGATACCAGGTGGCTTCCAGATCATACTCTTTAAGTGCTTCATCATTAGAAAGTTCGATCTGAGTATCAATAGAATTACGGTCCAGCGCCTTCTGGGTGCTGGCTATGGATTTACCCATCTCGCTTAATATGGTCGAAAGAGGACTGACGAGAACCTCTTCTACATTCTCGCTACTGACGGATGGCAATATACTACCTCCTTTTGATCTTTTAAAAATAAGTGACCAATGCAGAAATCACTGCATTGATACTTACTACCTGATACGTTATGCAAAGTTCGAAGTATATTTATTCAGAGCTCTCTTTGACCCTGACGGTCGGAACAGCTCTTTCGGGTGCCGGAACGGGCTTTAAGGTAGTACGCAGAAGGCTTGTACCCTCTTCATTGAAGGTATATTTAGACTTGTATGTCGCATCATATGTGGATGTGTATGCAACATTTGTAGTGTTCTCATAACTTACTTTGGATTTACCGAAAAGTAAACCTGCAAGACCACCTGACTTGTAGCTTCCTTTTATCTTGGACTCATTTGTAAATTTGAACTCTCTGCCATACTTCCTTTCTGTTGAATACTCCCTCTTCATTGAAATAGCCATTTTGACCTCAATTACAGATTCGGTGAATTCATAGAAACGTGGTTCAAGACCGTATGTCAGCAAAGACATTGGCTGGTCGTTAGTAACCACATTTGTGGCAGTTACATTACCATCCTCATCCACAGTCTCCTCTACATAGAGTACCACACTTCCGGTTTCCAGCTCTGTTTCTGCAAGGGCCTGAGCAACATTGATAGAATTCATATCAAGAGCGGTCTGCCCCTCAGCAATAGCGAATGCCATTTCTTTTATCATGTCCCCAAAAGGAACATCTAACAGTTTTTGACCAACAGATACCATATTTTACCCTCCAAAATTTAAAGTACAATATATAACACGAGATGATATAATTTAAAGACTTTGCTAAAAATAACAGTATAAATATACAGAAAATATCTGAGTAAGTCCTCACATATCGAAAAATTACCAGATGATATATAAAGATGAAATGAACCTTTGATAGCTGCTAAAAATCAAAATTTAAATTAAGATCAAATGAACAGGACAAACCTGAACATTTAGAGTTTCTTGCCTTTAATTATTGTTCAATTGCATCCCTTCCGACCTCAAAAGCTTTCACATTGATATCTATGGTCTTCGGAGGAACAAGCTCCCTGACACATTCCAGTAGATTTTCGGCGGATATCGGCAGATAATTTGAAAGAGCACCCACCATGACAACATTCATTGACTGCGGATGACCTGCTTTCTTTGCAAGTTCACTAGCATTGAAGGCTTTGACCTCCCTGTTACCTTTCATAATAGAGATAATTTCATCAACATCCGGATAACTACAGAGTCCTGATGTAACAGTTACCGGGAGGATAGGTGCGGTATTAACGATTATTACACCGTCTTCAGAAAGGTATTCCATATACCTCAGTGCCTCACTTGGTTCGAGGGCCAGCAGCACATCAGCACCTTTTCTGGGGATCATTGAACCCAGTTCACATCCAATCCTGATGTGATTTACAACAGATCCGCCACGCTGTGCCATTCCGTGAGTTTCCGCAGCACGTATGGAAATGTTTTCCTTTACTGCAGCCTTACCTATTATATCAGATGCAAGGATAGTACCCTGTCCACCCACACCGGCAATTACAAGATCAAATTCAGATATTCCTTCAGCACTCATTTTTTCACCTCCGAGATAGCATCGAACTTACAAAGAAGAGCACACACTCCACATCCTGTACACATCATATTGATCGATGCTTTTTTGATCTCAGTATTAAATTCAATTGCAGGACAGCCGAGATTTACACATATTTTACAACCGGTACATTTTTCTGTATCGATGGTTAAAGGATCTCTGCGAATTCCGGAACGTTTTGCATCGATAACACAGAGCTGTTTTGTGATGACAACGGATGTTCCTTTGTAATCCTTTGCCCTTTTGAAGACCTCTTCAGTCTTCTCAAGATCATACGGATCAACTGTTTCCACAAACTCAGCACCCATTCCCCTGCAAAGTTCCTCCAGGGAAACCTCAACAGTATCCTCACCTGTAGCAAGTTTACCCATTCCAGGGTTTGGCTGGTGACCGGTCATTGCCGTTGTACGGTTATCCACTATAGTTACTGTGATGTCAGCCTTGTTATAGATAGCATTTAGCAGACCGTTCATTCCCGTGTGGAAGAAAGTGGAATCTCCAATAGAGCAACAGATAGGTTTTTTCTCTCCTGCCTGATACATGCCGCTTGCAACGGTAATACTTCCACCCATACAGAGTGTCGTATCAACCGTACCGCTCTGGATCCCCAGTGTGTAACAGCCAATATCACTGGGGAAGATGGCATCCTTGCCGTAGACCTTTTTCATCACATGGAAACTTGCCCTGTGGGAACATCCCGGACACATTACCGGCGGACGCATTGGCAGTTCAAGTCTGCATGCGTTGTAATCAAAATCTTCCGTGACTTCATCGGGAACAACTGGCCTCTCAAGACCGAGTACTTCAGCAAGAACGTCTCTGCAGACATCAGTATTGAGCTCGAATTCCCTCGGGACAGGTCCGTCTCTCTTTCCTATGATCTCTACGCCTGAACCCATCTCCTGTGCGATGATCCTTACCTGCTCTTCGACAACAGGTTCCATTTCCTCAAAAATAATTATACGCTCTGAGTTCTCCAGAAGGATGCGTATTTTATTCTCAGGGACAGGGAAAGTTCCTATTTTCAGGAACGATGCATTGACTCCCTCCCTGATGAGGGCTTCTTTCGCGTAAACTGAAGCGATACCGGATGCAATAACACCTGTCTTTGGATCATTGTTAAGTTCAAGTTCGTTCCAGGGAGAATTCTCAAGCTCTTCAAGGATGTTCTTTTGCAATTCAAGCAGATGACCATGCTGCACCCTGGCATGTTTGGGTACCATGACCCATCTTTCCAGATCTTTACGGAAATCTGCTGCAGGTCTTGTTTTTTCTACAGATCCGAGCTTGATATCGGATTTACCGTGTGAGATCCGTGTTGTTGACCTGAAGATCACAGGCATCTGTAACTTGTTGGATAATTCAAAAGCATAAGGCATCATGTCCTTGGCTTCCTGCGGAGTGCAGGGGTCAAGACATGGTATGAGTGAGAATTGTGAGTACCGTCGGGTGTCCTGCTCGTTCTGTGAGGAGTGACATGATGGATCATCTGCAACGATGATTACCATACTCCCTTCAACACCTGTGTAGGCAAGAGTGAGTAACGGATCTGCTGCCACATTCAGTCCGACGTGTTTCATTGTGACCACGGAACGCACACCGGTCATTGCAGCACCTGCTGCCACCTCAAGTGCAACCTTCTCATTGACCGACCACTCTACATAAAAGTCTCTTTCCTTCATTCCTGCCAGTTCACCGATGATCTCCGAGGACGGGGTTCCCGGATACCCGGATATGACCTGCCCGCCTCCTTCCACGATACCGCGTGCGATTGCAACGTTTCCCAGCATGTACTCACGTGTGCTCATGTTAATCTCCTGCCAGCCTATACTTAATGATTATTGATAAAGATATCCAGAAGTGTGATATATGTTAACACACAACACATGATGCAGACCTGGGGTAAGAGAGGAAAAAAGTAGAAGTTCTCAGGTCACAGCATCCTGAGTACGCGGAATCCCACACCAAAGTAATCTTGAAGGCAGGAATTGTGGTACTGACGATAAGATGAGCGACAATAACTGGCATTATAACACCAACTACCACCCCGCCTAACACGGTCCGGCCCTGGATCATACTTCTCATCATTAGCGCCCAGGATGCGGGAAAGTAAAGTATGCTTCTTTGGAAATGTCTCATGCAGACCAAATATACTTAAAAAGAATTTATCCTTTACAGCCGATTCCTGGCTTTCGTTATGCACCCAGGCGCTGCCATCCACAGGTGCACCTTCATAGTTTTCATGCCATTCATCCTGAACCCATTCCCATACATTCCCATGCATATCATAGAGGCCCCAGGGATTTGCCCCTTTCATGCCAACAGGATGGGTACTTCCCTCTTTGAAGATACTGTCTATATTCTCATTCCACTCCTCATGGGTCTGGTAGCCGCTGTACCAGGCATGAAAACCAAGATCTGATGGATTATCACCAAAATAATAGCGGCTCTTGCTTCCGGCCTTGCAGGCAAATTCCCACTCAGCCTCAGATGGCAGGCGATATATATCGGTATCTTCCATTTCGTTCAACCTTGACACGAATTTCTGCGCATTGTCCCATGAAATACATTCCACCGGTCTGTCATCGTCTTTGAATCTGGAAGGATTATTGTCCATTACTTCAATCCATTCCCTCTGAGTCACAGGATACCTGCCAAGATAGAAGGGATCCTTGATTTCCACATTGTGAACCGGCATCTCTGTATCAGATTCATTCGAACCCATCTGGAACTCACCGGCAGGGATGAGCACGAACTCCATACCAATAGAGTTCTTCAGGATGGCCGGGGCTGCATTTCCATTGCCGGTATCCATCTTTTCCGCAAACATCTGTCTCACTTCCTCAAGTCATTTTTCTTATTCATGGTGTCATGGAATGTCAAAAGTTCCATAGAGAGTATAATTTCCCTCATATGAGTATAATTATTCTGTATAATTGTCCTGATATTTATGTGCTTTCTATCAGACACATCGGAAACAAAAAAAAGCATAATCGACAAATATAAAACCAAAGAACTATGTGCAATATCTCTATAATATATAATCTTACATCACTCTTTTAAGACACCCAGGGTGGTTTATTCATGGTTCCGGAAATTGAAGAAAAGGTCATTGAGGCTAAAAGGGCATCGATCATTCTTGCAAGTGTCAGCACAGATACAAAGAATGCTGCTCTTGAAGCAATGGCACAGGCACTTGACGATAATCGCGATAAGATACTTGAAGCAAACAGGAAGGATGTTGAGACAGCAGAAAAACTGAAAAGGAAAG
The DNA here is from genome assembly GCA_021767785.1 of Methanolobus sp. Taxonomy (GTDB): domain Archaea; phylum Halobacteriota; class Methanosarcinia; order Methanosarcinales; family Methanosarcinaceae; genus Methanolobus. The sequence continues at coordinate 2,170 of JAASSR010000020.1, read as the reverse complement.
GTGAACTTTCTCAGGCTCTTGTGGACAGGCTCAAGGTCAGTGACAGCAAGATAAGCGGAATGATAGAAGGCATCCGTGACGTTATCAAACTCAATGATCCCGTGGGTAAGACCTTGGATGCCCTTGAGCTTGATCAGGGACTGGAACTTTATCAGGTAAGCTGTCCCATCGGACTTATCGGTGTGATCTTTGAAGCACGTCCTGACGTCGTGCCACAGGTTATGTCCCTGTGCCTTAAAAGCGGGAATGCCACTACATTCAAAGGCGGAAGCGAAGCACTCAACTCAAACCGTGTGATCTTCGATATTCTTAACGAAGCCGCTGAATCCGTCAAAGGAATGCCATCCGGCGCATTCCAGTTAATGGAAACAAGGGAAGAAGTGAACGATATTCTGCGGCTGGATGCATACATCGACCTGCTAATCCCAAGAGGTTCAAACTCATTCGTGAAATACATCCAGGATAACACAAGGATTCCAGTGCTGGGACACGCAGACGGAATATGTCATATTTATGTGGATGAAGAAGCTGATCTTTCAAAGGCCTATGATGTATGTTTTGACTCCAAGGTCCAGTACCCTGCTGTCTGTAATGCAATGGAGACATTGCTTGTCAATGAAACAATAGCTGAGAAGTTCCTTCCAAAAATGGCGAGAATGTATGATGAGGCAGAAGTGGAAATGCGCTGTGATGAAGCTTCTTTCAGCATACTGGAAAAGATAGATTTCCTCAAAAGCATAGCCAGAGCCACTGAAGATGACTGGAAGACCGAATACAACGACCTGACACTTTCTATCAGAATAGTAGGATCTATGGAAGAAGCCATTGAACATATCAACAACTATGGATCCCACCACACAGATGCCATCATAACCGAGAACGACCTCAGGAAGAAGAGATTCACCGATCTTATCGATTCATCCAGTGTCATGCTCAATGCATCCACAAGATTCGCTGACGGTTTTCGTTATGGAAAAGGTGCAGAGGTCGGTATCAGCACCAACAAGATCCATGCACGTGGTCCAGTCGGGATGGAAGGACTTCTCATTTACAAGTACATCTTAGTGGGCAATGGTGACAAAGTTGCAGACTATGCCGGACCAGAGGCTAAAAAATTTACACACAGAAAGCTGAATAAGAAAGTCTCTGACGCTCTTTCCAGGAATTAGATCGCATCTTAAAGAAAATATCATAAAAAACATACAGGAGTATCATTTTTGATCGACAGGAAAGAGCTCTTAAAAGATGTGAATAAGGTTGTCATAAAGATCGGTACCTCATCCATTAATACCGAGAGCGGAAAACTCAACCGTCAGTTCATGCAAAGCATAGCCACACAGGTGGCCGAATTGCATGATATGGGTAAAAAAGTAATTCTTGTCAGCTCAGGAGCCATAGGTATTGGCATAGATATACTCGATTTTGACACAAGGCCAAAGGAAATACCTGTCAGACAGGCATGTGCAGCGGTCGGGCAGGGAGTTCTTATGCAGGAATGGAAAAGTTCATTTGCAAAACACGATCTTAAAATCGCTCAGATACTCCTTACCTATGAATCATTCTCCAACAGACTTACCTATCTCAACCTCAGGAACAGCATATCAACTCTGCTGAGTTACGGTGTCATTCCGATAATAAATGAAAATGACAGCACCTGTGTCAATGAGATAGAAGCGACCTTCGGTGACAATGACAAGCTTTCCGCGATGGTTGCCAGCAAAATGGAAGCAGATCTCCTTATAATTCTTTCTGATATTGACGGGCTTTATGATAAAAACCCAAAACGCAACCATGATGCAAAGCTTCTGAGCCTTGTGGAAGAGATAACACCTGAGATCGAAAGTTTTGGTGGCAACCCTACAAGCATGAAAGGCGTCGGTGGTATGAGAACCAAGATAGATGCCGCTAAGATCTGCCATATGTCAGGATGTTATCTTGTAATAGCTAACAGCAACACTGAAAATGTTATAACAAAAGTTCTTGCAGGAGAGAATATCGGCACACTTTTCCTTGCAAACCAAGAAGTACACAAGAACAGAATTCGCTGGATACTGCTTTCAAAATCATACGGTTCCATAGAAGTAGATGCCGGTGCAAGGGATGCGATTCTCAATAGCATGAGCCTGCTACCTTCAGGGGTCATAGGAGTAGAAGGCGATTTTGACAGAGG
>JAASSR010000096.1 GCA_021767785.1 Methanolobus sp. | reverse complement strand
ATTTCATCTGATGAGAAACTTGTGACCTCCATTTTTCCGAATGTTTCATCGTCTTCTATTTCCACAATATCCTCGGATATCTGGAATATACCATCGATGAAAACGGCGTTAGTTTCGGTTCCGCGGAATATCTCGTCAAAGTGTACCACAATTATAGGTACGTCATCTGTTGCACCGATGTCCTTCTCATACACGTAATCATCATTTGAAGAAACGATTCCTGTGTCAATTTCATCTCCGTTCTGTACGAGGTTTACCATTACACTGCTACCGTCGAGGTCGACCTCTACAATGACAAGCTCATATCCGTCCTCCAGTTCAAGAGAAACACCGGAGTAAATTGATGTCCTGCTGTCATCGTCAATAAGTACCTTTGAAAGATAACCACTTGAAAGAAGACTTACATCATCTGTGAATTCATTATCAGGATATCCTGCAAAGTATTTCTCGGCAAGGAAACCAACTACCTGGAAGTCTCCCCAGTCATCATATTCAAAGCTGACATCAAGGGGAACACTTCTATAAACAAGATCTCCGTCATCGATGGTCCTGCCACCCAGGTCGGTGATCTCAAGAGACTCTGTTCCCACACCTTCGTCAATGTTGTAGTAGAAACCTTCAAAGTTAAGCGGTGTCCATTTCAGTTTTTCATCTTCTGCGACCGTACCTCTGAGTTCATAGGTTCCCGGGTCGGACATGTCCAGTACTGGACCGAATCTCAAAGTATCATCGTCTGCAACTATGAATTTCAGTTTGCCCATGATACTAACGGTATCACCACGTCCCAGACTGATGGAATCGGAATTTTCCATTGAGATCTGATCCGAGCTCAGTGCATCTACTTCCATCTTTCCGAACTCGTCTCCTGATTCGATTTCAAGGTAATCTTCAGATATCTGGAAGATTCCTTCCACAAATACAGCGTTTGTCTCTGTACCCTGGAATATATCGTTGAAATGTACGGCTATGATCGGAACGTCATCATCAGTTCCAAGATCTACCTCGTATACATAGTCATCATCAGATGAGACTATTGATGTATCAAGTTCTTCATCATCTTTTTCAAGGGTGACAAGAACACTGTTTCCGTTTATGTCAACTTCTTCTATGTTAAGTTCGTATCCTTCCTTCAGCACAAGAGAAGATCCGGAATATAATGACTTTTCTTCGTCGTTGTCCAGAAGAACTTTGGCAAGTTTACCTTCGGATATCAGGCTAACACTGTCATCGGCGAATTCTGTATCATCCGTATAACCGGCAAAGTACCTTTCAGCCATAAATCCGATAATCTGGTACGAACCCCAGTCATCCTGCTCAAAGTCAGTATTTATCGGAGTTGTGACGTATTCAAGCTCACCGTCTCCGATGCTTCTGTCATTATCGCTGTCAAGTGTTATAGTGAGTGTTTCTGATCCTTCACCGGAATCAAGGTCGTAATAGAATCCCGAGTAGCTCAGTGCGGTCCATGTATATTCAAGCGAAAGATTTTCATCTGCATCCCATATACGATTACCAGTGCTGTTGTTTACAGCAGCAGCGGCAGCTCCCGACAGTAAGATCAATGTTATTATTGAAATTACCGGTAAGTAAAGTTTAATCTTATTCTTCATATTCTTCCCCCTTTATTTTTATAATAATACTTATTAAGCTATTAAGGCAAACCTATATCAAATTTGTCTTGATAGCAAACAAATATCATATGTTTGCTTATGTTGGATAAAAGCTGATATTGGATATTACCATTGATCAGTGAGTGTTTTTGGAGTATATAGTGATCTATGTCATTTTAAGCTCAAAGACCAGGAATTACCATTTTTGACCATACATATCTTGTCTTCCCTTGCAAGCCAGCCTATGGCCATAAATGTAACCTGTGAATCAAATCCATTCTCTTTGAGATGGTTTTTCAGTTTTGACATGTTAGATTCTCCATTTTCCAGCAACCTGTAAATACAACCCGCTGCTTCACCTATATTCAAACACATTTTATCCATAGATATCACTTCATACACTTCTTTTCTAAACTTGAATAATGTTTCTGGTAATGTTTATCCCGGTTCCACCGTATATTAATTACCAATAGATATATTCCATTATTCCATTGCATACTATGCTCAATTTTGCCTAAGCCATCCTGTAAAGTACTTGATTTATTCCCATTTTCTGAACCCGTATTTTCTGCAGCAGATCACCGTAGAATGCAGGTCCCCACCTGAAAGGATTGACTTTTGTATTTATTCCCCCCACATTTTGAATCTGAATACAAAAATCTAATAATGAAAATGAATTTGAGTAATCATAAAGATTTCGAGTCAACTACCATCCTATGAATAGCTATTTTTCATTCATTATATTCTCGTAGTAGCACCGCAGTACCTCGGCTACACTCCAGGCCTGAGATACGCAGCCACCTGCTTCATGTGGCATATCTCCGTCAAAAACCTCTGATATAGTACCGATACAGGCTTCATCCATGTGTTTTTCTATTCCTTTGAGCAAATCACTGAGCTTCCTTTTAATCCCTGGCGTGTTCCTGTATACTTTTGAATAAGCTGTTACGTAGGGACCCATCAACCATGGCCAGACAGTTCCATTGTGGTAAGCGGCATCTCTGGTCTCAGTATCCCCTCCGTAAGTTCCGATATATGCAGGATCATGTGGGGAGAGTGTCCTTAATCCGTAAGGAGTGAGCAGTTCTTCAGTAACAATATCCACAATACATTTTTCAGAATCAGGGGATAACATTGTGTTGGGCAGGGATACGGCAAATATCTGGTTGGGCCTGACAGATGCGTCCCTTTCATTCTCATGACCGGAACCAGACAGACAATCAAAAAGACATTCTTTTTCATGGTTCCAGAACTTAGTCCTGAAGCTCTTCTTTGTCAGTTCTGCAAGTTCATGATAACCGGAAATATCCCTGTCAAGTTCCTTACCCATTTTTGTTGCATATATCAGTGCATTGTACCAGAGAGCATTGATCTCGCATGCCTTTCCTTTTCTTGGAGTGAACTCAATTTCTCCTGCTTTTGCATCCATCCATGTGAGCTGTCCGCCGTGTTCTATTAGACCGTCATCGTCCATTTTTATTCTGTAGAATGTTCCGTTGCGGTAGTGTGCCAGGATATTTTCAATGACATGCCATATTCTTTCGATGAATTCCAGATCGTCAGTATATTCATAATACCGCCCGGCTGCATGTATGAACCAGAGGGACGCATCCACAGTGTTATAAGAAGGTGATGAGACAGCATCTTCTGGAAACAGATTGGGTATAAGTCCTTTTTTGCAATGTGCGGCAAAAGTTGAAAGTATCGATCTTGCTTCATTGAATCTTCCGGTAACCAGGGTCATGCCGGGTAACGAGATCATTGTGTCCCTTCCCCAGTCTCCGAACCAGTGATAACCTGCAATAATAGATCTGGATTCTGAAGATCTCCGATGTACTATAAAGGAATCACCTGCAAGAGCTAGTTTTCTGTAAAAGGTATCTTTCTTCCATTTTCCTCTGATAATATTGGCCTTTCTCTTCTTTTCCTTATCAAATTGTTTTTGAACTTTTTCGATATCCCGGCTTCCTTCGGTTTCGGTGCTTGCAACTATGAAACAGACAACTTTATAATCCTCTATCTTAAGTTCGAAATATCCTGGATTGAAGTTGTCCTCTCTGTAAGGATATCCCCTGGAAAGCTCAATTTCATACTCAAAGTTATAGTACCAGTGCTCATCGGCTTTGTAAGGAATGTCGGAGCACAGACAGAATGAGAGATCTTTTTCTTCGAGAACGATTCCTCCTGAAAACTTTTGTTGAGAAAAGTTAAGTTCGCTTGAACTGGTCATATGATGAATGGACCTGTTATTCACGAGTGGAAAAATCCTGAATATTCCTTTTTTTTCTTCAGGATTATTGATATCATATCGAACAATGGTGGTATTCTCACCATACGGCATCATGATAGATTTTTTGATCATCATGGAACCTGCTCTGTACCGAAATACCGGGAAGGGTTCGATTGTAGTACTTTCAATATATTCATTGCCATGTGGATGGATTACATCAGGATATTTGTGTACTGAAAGGCTGTGTTCATTCCCTTCGACAATAAGCTCTTCATCCAGGGATGAAAGCAGCACTCTTCTTTTAACAGGCGGACTCATGGAGGCAATCAGAAGTCCATGGTACTTTCGGGTATTTGCTCCGATAAGAGTGGAAGAAGCATATCCTCCGAGACCGTTGGTAATGAGCCACTCTTTCTCCTTTCCTTTGTTATAGTCAGCGTAATTCATGAGTGATTATTTTAAAAGATAATTTCAGGAATATTTTTCTGCCAGTTTGTTCTGAAGTCTGTCAAGAAGCAGTACATTGTCAAGCATCAATGCACAGCTCCAGCACAGAGGTATTGCCCATGCGGGTCTGCCGGTATATTTGTTTACCTGTTCCGGCAGCATTCCGGCCCCAGTAGCACCCTTCAATGACCATATTATATACTTGAAAGCATCGTGCATCAATGAGCGAAGTTCTTCGTGTCCTTTTTCTGTATCCTGAATAGTGTAAGCCAGTTCAAGCAGTGCCTTTGATATCCACAGGGTTGTGACTATCCAGGGATTACCGTCAATATAATTATCATCAGCATAACGTTTTATTCCGTAATGATCGTTAACAGGTACACTGAGATTATTTTCGATATTTCTGATCATGGACTTTATCATCTCTCTTTCCTTTTCGTTCTCTGCTGAAAGCATATTGAAAGGGACAAAAGTGCCTATTATGCTGGCATCAACAGCAGTATCGATATTCCCGCTGGAAGTTCCTCTGGCAAAATAACCTTCTTCAAGCCAGAATTTTTCGATGGTTGTGTTCTTTATTAGTTCTGCCCGCTCAGTCCATCTGTCAGCAAGTTCTTTTTCATTATAGTCCACGGCCATGTTCGCCGCTCCTTTAAGTCCGGCATATATGGCAGCATTCGTATAGGTGAATATTCCTGTAAAGCTTTCCCATAGGCATATACATTCTTCATGGAGGCCGCCTTCAGTTCTTTTCATGAGATACTCGGCAGCACAGAGAACAGTAGCCCACATATCATCCAGGAACTCTTCTTTTATCGGATGTTCCAGTGTGCGATAGAACCGGTCCATTGCAAAAATAGTTGTACCTGTTTCATCAATCTGGGTTGAAAAACTGAAATTCCCCCATGAAGGTGCTGTGTTCCCGTCAAGCCAGTAACGCTGGAACCATGAACCATCCTTCAACTGGGTGCTTTTACACCATTTAAAAAAGCGTGAACAATATTCAGGATATCCTGCTTCCAGCAGTGAGGTAACAATCTCAGCAGAGTCCCTGTGCCAGCAGTATCCATAGCCGCCACTCATCTCAAAATCATGATCGAACTCAGGAGCAGCAACAAATGAACCTTTGGTGGGGTCATTAAGTATATTCAATGTGAGAAGTGAACGATTAAAAGTTTTCTGTATATCCTTTTTGAAGCTTTCAAATCCCGGATAATCCGGTAATTCAAGAAGTTTTTTCCTTGAGAGCCATTTGATCCATTTTTCCTGGGTCTCGTTATACATCTTCTCGTCAGGTTCACTCTGTATATCACGCATTCTTCTGTAAAGTGCCGGTCGTCTTGAGGCTGCACCAATGAAGACGATTATCTCCGCAGACCTGGAAGTGTCGATATCCAGCTCCCATCCCAATGCACAGTTGAGGTTGCCTATATCCTCATGATTTCGCTGAAGCTCACCATCTTCCATATCATATTTTGAATTTGTCCACCAGATAGTATCCATGGCTTTTCCTATCTGCCATTCCTGGAAAAGTGGTTTTGAAGTAATTCCAATGTAATAGTTCTTCCAGTACTGTGCCATTAATCCGGAATCATGATCACAGAATGCTGAGTTCTTCCCTTTTGTTTCGCCAACCTGCAGGTTCGAGTAATAGAAGAATTTCCCGTGGAGTTTTTTCTCAGAACTAATTCTGTATTTTCGGACAAGTACCGGAAGTTCAGGATGAACAAAATCCCAGATCTTCATGGTAATTCCTGCAGGATGTGTCAGCTCAGTGCTTAATATATTCGTGTTCTCCACATATTTCTGGTCTGCTGTCCAATCACGGGCATTGGACCATATCAGTTGCTTTCCGTCATAGATGCAGGCCTGTGATTCGTCCACATGCTGTGCAAAGTCCCTGCCAGGATAGTAATATCCGAATATCTCACCTTTTTTTCCCATGGTCACCAGTAAATGGTCATTACCAAGGATTGCATTTGGCTGGCGGATCAATGCGACTCTCCCCTGAGTAGATGTTCGATCTTAACACTTGTCGGTGCAGGTGAAACAACATGTTCGCAGACATCATCACCCATGCTGTTACATCTTGTTTCCCGTACCTGCACGGTTCTTTTCAGTGTTTCGGAAATGTATCCCGCAAGTAATCCACTTATGTATCCGCATACAGGTACATCGCTGTCTTCATATTCACCTGCAATGAAGGAATCCTTTATTCTTATTATTCCTTTAAGTTCAGTATTATTCACTTCGTGTTCGAGAATACCCCATCCTGCAGCCATAAGAAGTTCTTTGAGCAGATCCAGGTAGTTATTCTGGCTCACATCTGTTATTTCCTTTAAATACCTTGCAGCTCCGGCTCCGTTCTTCAGTCCGATGAGTGTCAGTAATCCTTCGGATTGCGGTACGTTCTCGTTAACAAGATCTAGTATGTCAACAAAGGCCTTAGCTCTGATAATTACTGCTCTTTCTCCGAGAATATTCAGGGGAAAGTCCACAGACTGGATAATCCTATTTTCGGAATAGCCCCAGTCAATATCCAGCACCACATCCATTTTATCAAGTTCATCGGCAATGATATCTATATTTCTGTCAGCTTCAGCTTCGGTGAACATGACATATTTTCCTCTGGAAGGGTCTTCCGAACTGTCAAGATATGCAAATCTTATATCAAGTCCCTTCCCGGCAAAAAAAGATGTGATATCAGCTTCTGAATGTACTGTGTTCTCATAGGTGATCCTGAACCAGACGACTTCAGCTTCCTTGTCCACCCTGGAGAACATGTAAAGGTCTCTTACCATACAAAAAACTCCGGATGAAATATAGGCTTTTAACCAATAAATCATTATTCAGTAGATCTCAGGATAGTGAATACATGAGCCTTGAAATCATTAAGAGCGGCCATGAAGTTCACTGCAGCGTCATAAGGGGAATTGTGAATGCTGAAATATGAATGCACATCACCGTCACCAAGCCATTTTGTGCTCATGTAATAATAGTGATCCGATGTCAGCATGTGCTTCCATATTCTGAGAATTTCCGGATCACCAGCTCTTCTGACATATGTCTCAAGTATCTTCATTTCCTCTAAACAGCGACGCTGCATGTCATTTCCAAGCCATGCACTGGTGTCCCTTTCTATATCCGCCCATGATATGGTGGAAAAATCACCCACATCGATCTCACCCACCGGCCTGTACGCCTCTATTGTCTGTGAAGGGGTCAAAAAACGCATTCCTCTGTCCATAACCTCGCCCGGCAATGCCTTCAGGAATTCAAAGATGCCGGTATCTTTCCACTGGTGTTCGCCGAACGTTTCATAGTCCATGAAAATGTTCAGTGTTTCTCCGTTGTTCCATGAGGCCCAGTCTGCCCATTTGTTTGCAGTGAGCGGATATTCCTCCCACCATCTTGATGAGAAACGATATCCTATATCATCACTTAATTTATAATTACGAAGCAGAACCGCTATAT
>JAASSR010000095.1 GCA_021767785.1 Methanolobus sp. | reverse complement strand
TCCTACCAGACAAGAGAGACAGCCGATCTTTTCCTTGTGCTTATTGTTCATCTGCTCAAAGACGGTGGACGTGGTGCGATAGTCCTTCCAGATGGTACACTGTTTGGTGAAGGTGTAAAGACACGCATCAAAGAGAAACTGCTTGAAGAATGTAACCTGCACACCATTGTACGTCTTCCGAACGGTGTCTTCAATCCTTATACAGGTATCAAGACAAACCTGCTATTTTTCGAAAAAGGTGAGCCTACCAAGGAAATCTGGTACTACGAACATCCGTATCCAGACGGTTACAAGTCCTATTCCAAGACAAAGCCCATGCGTATTGAGGAGTATGAACCTGAAAAGGCATGGTGGGACAAACGTGAGGAAAATGAGTTTGCCTGGAAGGTCAGTATAGATGAGATCAGGGCAAACAACTACAACCTTGATATCAAGAACCCACATGTGGAGGATATCGATCACGGTGATCCAGAGGAACTTCTTGAGGACTACAAGGCTCTTCTCTCAGATATCGAAGATACTCGCAACACTCTGAAAGCAGAACTCATGGCAGCTCTTGAGGGTAAAAGTGCATGAATGCTGAAACTTTCTTTGAGAACTTCTCCCTTCTCTCTGAATCTCCCAATGGAATTCAGAAGTTACGTGAGATGATATTGCAAATGGCGGTACAGGGTAAACTTGTACCACAGAATCCAGATGATGAGCCTGCAGAGGTGCTGTTGAAGAGGATTAAGGCTGAGAAGGAGAGGTTGGTGAAGGAAGGTAAGATAAGGAAATCTAAAACTCCACCTCTGATTACTGAAAAAGAAATACCTTATGATATTCCGATTTTATGGCAGTGGGTAAGATTTGGAGAAATAACTCTTTGTAGGGATGGAGAACGAATTCCTTTATCCAGATCTGAGAGAAATAAGAGAAAAGGAGAATTTGATTATTATGGGGCATCTGGAGTCATTGATAAAATTGATGATTTTCTTTTTGACAAACCTTTGCTCTTAATCGGCGAGGATGGAGCAAACCTTTTGAGACGCTCTACCCCTATTGCTTTTATCGCTAAAGGCAAATATTGGGTAAATAACCATGCTCATGTACTAGATGGAATGTCGTTTGATTTTTTAAGATACTTAGAAGTTTATATAAACGCTACCGATTTAACTCCGTATGTTACTGGTTCAGCTCAACCTAAAATGAATCAGACAAAGATGAATTCTATTCCAGTTGCTTTACCACCTCTCGAAGAACAAAAACGTATCGTAGCCAAAGTCGACCAACTCATGGAACTCTGCGACCAGCTTGAATCCCTGCAACAGAAAAAGCAGGAAAGCCACATTCATCTCAACAATGCTGCCCTCAACAAGATGCTCGATGCAAGCAGTCCAGAGGAGTTTGAAGAAAACTGGCGACTTGTATGTGAGAACTTTGGGTTGTTGTATGACAACCTCGAAAATGTGGAGAAACTGAGGCAGTCTATTTTACAGCTTGCGGTGATGGGTAAGCTTGTAGAGCAGGATGCTGATGATGAGCCTGCTGAGGTGTTGTTAGAGAAGATTAAGACTGAAAAAGATAGGCTGGTTAAGGAGAAAAAGATTAGGAAATCTAAGTCATTACCAACAATTGAAAAAGAAGAAATACCTTATATGCTTCCATTGAATTGGAGATGGGTTCGCTTATCGGAGGTAGTACATAATTTTGGACAAAAGAAGCCTGATGGTGATTTCACCTATATTGATGTAAGCTCAATCAACAAAGAATTAGGAATCATATCTAAAGATGTTCAGTATCTAAGTCCAAAAAATGCTCCTTCAAGAGCCAGAAAAATCGTAAAAAAGGGTTGTGTGATTTACTCCACAGTAAGACCTTATCTGTTGAACATAGCAATCGTTGACAAGGAGTTCAATCCTGAACCAATTGTAAGTACAGCTTTTGCAGTACTAAATCCACATTCTGGTCTTGATGCTAAATATTTATATTTCTATTTGCGAAGTCAGTCCTTTATAAATTATGTTGAATATGAAATGTCAGGGATGGCTTATCCTGCAATAAACGATTCAAAATTATATAAGGGACTAGTGCCACTTCCTCCTCTCGAAGAACAGAAACGTATCGTAGCCAAGGTCAATCAGCTTATGGAACTCTGCGACAGGCTTGAAGCTGACATAAGGCAGGCTCAAGAAGATGGTGAGAAGTTGATGGAAGTGGCTGTTAGTGGGCTGTTGGCTTCGTGTGATTGAACTCTCAGAGGGGATACAATGGTAGAGTTAGGTCATGGATATCTGAGGACTGCAATAAAGGATTTGAAGGCAGCAAAAACCAACTCATTTGAGAGTAAAGTACCATAAAGTTAATATCATATTATTTCTAAAGTTTCAAAAAGATAATTAAAATGTATAAATTGTAGGTCTTATTTACAGCAAATATTAAAAAACTACTATGAACCCATTTATAGAAATTGCTGAAGTATCTGGTTTTTCAGTTGGACCATTAGAATGGTTTTTCCTAACTATAGTTGGATATTTCCTGCTTGGTTTTGGAGGAATGACTTTTGATTTTACCTGCAATAGATTTCGGAACTCTGGAAACGGACAGTTTGTAAAATGGGAATTTGCATTATTGTTCGGAGGCCTGATTGAACTTGTACTCATCTTTGCTTTAAAAGATACGATGGGATTCCTTGATTTGATATTCTCTTTTATTGCATGGTTAATTTGTATTGGACTTACAATAGTTGTCGGACTAAATACGAGAGCATCCACCCGTTGGATTTAGCAGCGATTGAGTCTTTTTTTAGATAAAAATCAATCTAGCCTATTCCATATGCACTTAATTATGAATGATGTTATTACAATGCCTACATGAAATAATTTTTAATAGAGGATGTGAATAAATTGTCTGCAAAGGAAAGAGATAATAGTCAACGTAATATCCATTTGGACTTTAAAGTTATACATAAGGAATGTAGTGAATTTTATAAAGACTATAGTGCATTTGTTAAATTCACTGAAAAAAAGAAAGAACGCTTCTTCACTGACAACTTAAAAGTATTCACAAGGTATCTTTATTTGGCAGAATCTCTAGGGAATAATGACCTAATGGACATGAAAGTTAACTATACGTTACTTGGTGTATCTTACGAATTTATTCTTAAAATATGTGCCTTAAAGATAAATTGGGATGAGTATCTTGAGACCTATAAAGCAGATCCGAAGGAAAAATCAAATAGTGGAAATCGAAAATTTGAATATGTTAAGCAATATGTTTCAAAAGACTTGAAAATAAAATTGACCCGCAAACAATACAAACGTTCTCAAGAGATAATAAATTTTGTTCAACTTCAAAGAAATCATTTTGCCCATAGTCCATTTAAGGGAAAGGATCACTACGCCGTTACAAAACAGATTTACGAATTTATGGCGGTTTTAGTTGTATTGTATAAATTGAAACTACCAAAAGAAGCTGTTGAAATAATAAAAGGTAATATCACTAAACACAAAGTCCTTTCAGGAATGGATTTTGAGGACGTAGGCTTTAAGCAATATATACAAAACTTGGATAACTTTGCAATTGATGTTCCTCTCTTTCCTGATTGGTGATACTTTGGTATAAAACAGATTCAGGAAATACGAAAACTAATAGAAGTGATTGCTGATAGTATTTTGTTTAAAGTCACCAATAATCCATGTCTAAGCAGTAATGCTAGCATTAAAATGTGCTTATTATTAACTTCATTAAATGAATTAGAGAATCGAAGCTGCTTGTTACTTTTACTATTACACCTGAATCTCCTAGTCATTTAGCTGATTAGTAAATTAGATGTATTGATCATCGGTTGATTTCGTTCAAACTGTGACCTTGGCACTTGCCGAAAAACTAACCTTTCATCCTGTATAATAAACGATGAATCAATAGTTATACAAATGTTGTACAACTATTTCATATTAAGAGGTAATAGTTGATGATATCTGTTGGGAAATCGAAAATAAGCAGGCATAAGCCTAAAAAAGACATAATTTATCCATTGGTGCGTTTACCACAATCATGCGCAGAATTTATTGGAGAGACAGCTTACATCCATAAAACAGAATGCGAAGGCAAGACTTTGTTTGTCCTCTCGTTTGATGATAATTTTGAAGGAGAACTGCAAGTTGTACAACCCAGCAGTAATTCAGAGCTTGAAAGCAGAGTCGAAATGTTAGAAAATCAATTGAAAGCACTACAAAAAACACTATCAAGCAGTCTGGAAGAAGGATGGTGGGCCCGGGGAGATTCGAACACCCGACCTCTGCCGTGTGAAGGCAACGTCATGACCAGCTAGACCACGAGCCCTGATTGTGTCTGAACAAAATATACATTCCTGTATCTATAAACCTGTCGTTGCCCACTTTACTGACTCATTATTCGTTCTTTTTTTTTAAAAGAGCGTAAGTGGCCAGAGCTACTATAATGGTCCCTGCAAAAATGCTGATCAATGCAGTTGTAGGTGGGAGATAAGTGTATGCAATAATGGCCAGCAGGGTTCCCAGAATCACTGCAACAGGTATTAGCAAAGAATTCTTTTTCAGTGACTTTTCTTCGAGGTCGAGTTGCGTCATTTTTATTCCTTACATTTTACTATCTTTGGTAATATATATTTATTTATATGTTCTGGCAGACTATATATAGTTATTCCATCGTGTTTTTATAGAATAAATAAATCTTTCATAAAAGATCGAATTGAGCAATACCTGTCAGGACTCCTGATGCAGCATAAGCCAGTAGGGTATATCTGGCAGCTTTTCCTATGAACACATAAAAAGAAAACACTTTGAAATCCAGTTTAAGCAACCCTCCTGTGGCTGTAATAGCATCTCCTATCACCGGCATCCAGGTAAGAAGAAGCAAGAACACTCCATATTTTGCAAACCATTTATCTGTTGTTTCGAGTTGTTCTGCAGGAATAGAAAATATATTCTCTATAATATCTATCCTTCCTCTCATCCCGATGTAATAAGTTGTGCATGCCCCAAGATAGTTTCCAAATGATGCCACTATTATGACCATTGGTATATCAAAACCCTGGCTGACCAGAAGCACAACAAAAGCTTCCGAACCTAGTGGCAGAATTGTAGAAGCAAGAAAACTTGCCAGGAAAAGACCTGTAAAAGCATGTTCCTCGATCAGCAAAGAAAGGTATTCTATCATTTATCGTCCCATTAGCAGTTTTATTCAATCATGTCTTTAAAAATACTCATGAAATTTATATAATAATAGGATTATACTGTACTATGTAACATTTGCTCATTATGATCATCTAAGCCTTATCGCTAATATTATTTTAAACACACTAAGCACATTAAAATTATCTGAAAAGCACACGATCGATGTAAGTACAGGTTTGTTATCATGGTAGAAAAAACAGGAAGTAACATACTCATCGTTGACGATGATCCTCTTAACATAAAACTACTGGAAGCTTTCCTTTCAAAAGAACATAATATTCACGCAGCTTATAATGGTGAACAAGCCCTTGATATAGTAAAGTCGGAAAATATCGATCTTGTACTGCTTGACATAATGATGCCAGGCATAGACGGGTACGAAGTATGTCGCAGGATCAAATCATGTGAATCCACAAAGTTCATTCCTGTCATAATGATTACAGCTCTTTCCTCCAAGGATGACAGGATAGCAGGTCTTGAAGCAGGTGCGGATGAATTTCTTGTAAAACCTATCGACAGGGTCGAGGTTCTGACCAGGGTTCGTACATTATTAAAGAACAAACAACTTTACGATGAATTGATCAGCGAAAGAGACAGAGCACAAAATTATCTTGACATTGCAGGTTGTATCATTGTTGCTTTCAACACGGATGGCATTATCAGGCTTGCAAATAACAAATGTTGTCAGATACTTGGTTACCAAGAGTCGGAACTCGTAGGTAAAAAATGGATCGAAACTGTAATTCCTCCTGAAGATCAGGAAAGTGTTTCTAATGTTTTTGAAAATATAATAAATGACAATCTGACTGCTTTCAGAACATTTGAAAATACCATATTAACAAAAGCAGGAGAAAAAAAGACAATTCAATGGAACAATTCCTTCCTGAAAGATGCTAATGGTTCTATAACAGGCGTTATCAGTTCGGGATCAGATGTAACCGAAGAACGACTTGCATCTATTAACTTGAAAGCATCTGAAAAGAAGTTCAGGGCGTTATTTGAAAATGCTGCGGATGCAATTCTGATCTTTGATCTTGATTTTAATGTTATTGATGCCAATTCTATGGCATCTGATATGCTTGGTTATACCATCGAAGAATTGTTACAGTTGTCAAGGTATGATCTTGTAGATCCTGAATGCCATGGTATATGTGATGAAAAAATTCCCGACATCCTAGAGGGTAAATATACAAGATTTGAATTGATATGTTTGAATAATGATGGAACCGGGATTCCTGTGGAAATTGGCATACGGATGATAGAGTACAATGGTGCAACTGCACTTTTGAGCAATGTCAGGGACATAACTGAGCGTAAGAATTCGGAGAAGGTCCTGAAAGAGAGCGAACAAAAGTTCCGTCTTCTTGCTGAAAACGCGAATGATGTAATATGGACTCTCAATAAGGAAGGAAGGTTTACTTATACAAGCCCTTCTGTGTTCAAACTAAGAGGTTATACTCCGGAAGAAGTTGCCAACCAGACATTTGATGAGATATTTCCTCCTGAACATAAGGAAACTATATACAATTTCATAAGCATGTTCTATGATAAATCAGAAGCCGGAGAGGGGTATTATTCTGAAACTTTTGAGATCGAACAATATCATAAGAACGGTTCACGCATATGGACAGAAGTAGTTGCGAATCCTGTTTTTGATGATGATGGAAATTTCCGGTTCTTCCTTGGTGTGACCCGTGATATTTCCGAACGTAAAAAAGCGGAAGAGGAGATCAGACAATACACCGATGAATTAGCCAGGATGAATAAGGAGCTCAAGTCCCTTGACAGGATGAAAGATGAATTCATTTCCAACTTAAGCCATGAATTAAAGACTCCCCTGATATCCATCAAAGGCTACAGTGAACTTGTATATGATGAAGTTCTGGGTCCTCTTAATTCTAAGCAGAAGGATGCAATGAGAAATGTCCTTGATAAGTATGATCATCTGAACTTCCTCATGGATTCGCTCATATACATGAGTATTGTCAAATCTGGAAAAGTGGAGTACAGACTGGACCCTATCAGGATAGAGGACAGTCTGAATAAGGTAGTAGACTATTTCTCCTTCAGATCACAGGAGAAAGATCTGGTACTTCTACTTGATTTCGAGGAGAATATGCCTTTGATAAAGGGCGATGTTGAATACATGCCTTATCTGTTCAGGTCTATAATAGACAATGCTATAAAGTTCAGTCCTGATGGGTCAGAGGTAATGATTCGTGCCTTTGAGGATGATGGTAGCGTTCATATTCTTGTCAGGGATTCAGGTATAGGTATTCCCAAAACAGAAATATCTAATATCTTCAAACGCTTCTATCAGATCGACAGTTCAACATCAAGAAAATATGGAGGCAGTGGACTTGGTTTGTATGTCAGCAAAACAATAGCTGAAATACACGGTGGTCGTATATGGATAGAAAGTGAAGAAGGTTCAGGAACTACTGTTCACCTATTGTTCCCTGCATTCTCCAGGTCCACATGCAATTAATGCCCTTTTGATTGTTTTTAGCAAAACATTTTATATTCTGAAGTTTCTCAACTACTATAATGTTTGCAGAAGATGTAGTTTCACGTTTGAGAGAATT
>JAASSR010000094.1 GCA_021767785.1 Methanolobus sp. | reverse complement strand
CGCTCCATATATGTAATGAAGATGAGAGGATCAGGCACTATTAACGAGGTTCGCGTGCTGAATATCTCGGATAATGGTATGTCGGTACTTGCACAATCACCATATCTGGAATAAGTGGCACTCTCAAGCCACTAAATTTCTTTTTTAAAATTAGTTATGAATTATTATGTAAGTCAGAACAAATACCAATCATTGTCATTGACCGGATTTTCGTTACTTTCACTACCATCACACAACGGATCAAGGATCTTTTTTCCCACAACCGATGAAATGGCATCTGAAAGATCCCGAAGATAACTTTTCTGATTCAGGCTTCCATAAATGAACTTTTTTTCCGGTTGAACATGAGAATTGAGAGTTTCTTCTTTCGGAACTATCGTTACATCAATACCTGACATATCAACAGCTATCTCCATTGCTTTTCTGAAATCACCGATACAATAAGCAATACGGTGTCTATAGTTATTTCTGGTCTTTTCAAGATATCTTGCCAATCTATTACTTTCCATACGGATGAAGTCCCTTTTTATTTTTGCCACATTACATTTTCCAAGCATGAACTTATAATCCGTAAAAGGATATTCAGTATCAAGCTCCCTGGGAGTAACACCACACGTACCAAAAACAACGATATGCACCTTTTCAGAATCAAGCATATCGAATATCACTTTATCGAAGATCTTATGAGAAGGACTTTCATGATACGGTTTCTTCTTAGAACAGGGAACAAAGATGCAAACATCTTTGTGCGGAACTTCGTATTCCGAAAGTATCCACTCATTTGCGCGTATCATATCAGGATGATATATTATCTCATCAGTATCCATCGGAAGACTGGAGCGTTCATCTTCAGGTATTATTGTCAAGGAATGCAAGATTCTGGCAAACTATATATATAATTGACGCAATCTTTACACGGTTTTGTGCGAATTATACAATAGTATCCATTTAAAAACTCTTTTAAAGTATGAGGTAAAACATGGCAACTTCTATTCCCGAGATGTTAAGAGCAGAATGCAAGTGTGAAGATATGGCAAAATGCATACTTGGATTAAAAGAACTTGACATCAATACTTACAAGAAACTGCTGGAGAGAGGAGCCATGACAGCAGAAGATCTCGGAGAAGTTCTGGGCCGTGAGCGTAGTACAGCATATCGTTCACTACAGAACTTAATCGCTGCCGGTCTAGTGTACCGGGAAACAAGGTCCATTTCCATTGGCGGCTACTACTATGAATATGTAGCTATCGAACCGAATGTTGTCAAAGAAATGATCAGGAAGACCATAGATCAGTGGTACAGGAAAATGAACGAGCTTATAGAAAACTTTGATGAAGAACTGTTGTCATAGAAGATTAATATGTGGCCACATCCAGAGGTATCCTGAAAGAGAAATTACTACCCTTTCCAGGTTCACTATTAACTGAAACATCTCCTCCATGCATTTCTACCAGCTTTTTTACAAGAGAAAGGCCCAATCCTGTTCCGTCATATTTCCTTGACATAGTTGAATCGATCTGGTGGAAAGGAAGAAACAGTTTCCCAAGGTCAGCAGATGAGATTCCTATGCCGGTATCTATCACAGAGAACTCTGCCATATTACCATCCTGCTCTGCCCTGAGAAGAACATGACCTCCCTCTGGTGTAAACTTCACGGCATTGCTTGCAAGATTGAAAAGTATTTGCTTGAAACGAATTTTATCTGCATTCAAAGACAATTTTTCCGAACCAATTAACATCTGTAGTTCTATATCCTTTTTCCTCGCAAGAGGTGATACAATATTCATTACATTGCCGAATATTTCATCTACAAGGAACTTCTCGTAATGTAATTCCATTTTTCCGGATTCTACCTTGGAGATATCCAGAATATCATTTATCATTTCAAGAAGGTGTTTTCCACTGCCAGATATATGATTCAGGGACTTTGTCTGCTTTGGGTTCAACTCTCCAAAAGTACCATCTATTAAAAGGTCCGAATAACCAATTATAGCATTTAAAGGAGTTCGAAGTTCATGACTCATTGTTGCAAGGAACTCGCTTTTTGTCCTGCTTGCCTCTTCAGCTGCGAGCTTTGCATCGATTATGGCTTCTTCTGCATTTTTTCTATCAGATATATCCTGGAAGTTCTCCAGAATATATTGATCCCCTTCTATGAAGATCCTCTTTGAATTCTTCAGGATAGGTGTTTTGCTACCATCCTTACACTTAATTGCAGTATCCATTCCCTGAAAACCATTCAGACCATCAACCCAGATAGGACACTTCTTTGATAATGAGCCCTTAGGACAGACTATATCGCACAATTGCCCCACAAGTTCTTCTTTTTTATAACCTGTTACTTCACAGGTTCGCTGGTTTACATCTTCAATAATATAATCCTCACCAATGATTATAGTACCACCGGGAATATTCTCATACAATACCTGAAAACGATCTTCACTTTCTTGTAAGACCTTTTCAGCTTTTTTACGGTCCGTTATATCATCAAGATAAAGGATAACCTTTTTTTCATTATTGAAGCTTACATATGCCGTTGATATCAAAAAATCACGGATCAAGACCTCACCATTGTTAACAACTTCAAGACTGCCTTCTATCTTGTGGCAATCCTTACCTGACCTTAATGTTTCGATGACAGCATTTCGGATAGAGCATTCAAGACATTCCGGGTTTGTACAACAACCCTCACCTTTGAAGGAATTGATACAGGAAAATAAATACCCTCCGGCCACCCCTATAACGTTTTTGTACTTACCAATTGCTTCAATAACAGCATTATTCACTCGTTCCACGCGAAGATCCTTATCAATCAGTAAAATAAGAGAAGGTGCATGTTCATAAACAGTATCAAGCAATTCATGTGTTCTTAAAGTATCGTTTTTTTCATTACCCGACCCATCAAAAGTTATAAGTTCATTTGAATCTGCTTCAGATGTAAAAGATATATTTTTCTCCGGTGTTACTTTATCACTCAACCTGGGAAAAATAGTGTAAGGAGACATTTGAATGAGAAAATCAAGCTCATCTTTCCCGAAAGGTCGCTTAAGATACCAGGAATCACATATCATGCGCATATTCCGAAACATAGCAGGCCCGCATTCATCTACCAAAAAAATGAGATTTGCACCATTCAGGAGAGACAAAAGATCGTTCAATATATGATTGAATTTTTTATCATCATATAACCAGAAAACAATATCTGTTTTCCTAATAGAATGTCTAGATGATTCTGTCAGATCGGATATCGATACAGGGGATATACTATACCCTAGTTCTTCAAATTCTGATATTATATTTAAATCCTCTTTTTTATCTGAATTAAGTAAAAATAACTTTTTCATTCTTCCCATCCAAGCGTTTAATACGATTAAATCCCGGCAGACATTGAATATACGCCTGAAAACAAATAACTTAGCAGGATAAATATCGTTATAATTTACGTTGGAAACTGTTATAATTTAACATATATAAATATATACTGGTTTATAAATAAGTACAATAATCCAACGAAAACCCAATTAGCAAAAAAGCGAGATGGTGTTGCAACTGATTTTATACAAGTACACAAATAATATTACAACCTCTTGTTTACAAAAAAGTGAGACTTGAAATTATACTCTTCAAATCTCAGATACTGATATTTCTGAACAGATAAGAACCCACTACTACCATGATCATTGTAAATCCTGAAAGTATCATAAAAGATATTGAAGGATCTATCTGAGAGCTGCCAAGCAGGCCATACCTTATACCTTCAACACCGTATGTAAGAGGATCCAGCAACGTCAATGATCTGATCCATTCAGGCAGGCCATCAATGGGAAAAAGGGCACCTGACAGACCGAATATCGGGAATATGACAAAATTCATTATCAACTGAAAACCGTGCATATCCTCCATCCTGGATGCTATTGCAATCCCAAAGGCTGTAAATGACAGTCCGATAAGCAACATAAAAAGCACAGCTATGATAAATCCCGAAGCATTGGACAGTTCCAGACCTAAGAACAATGAAAGAACCAGTATTATAAGCCCCTGTATAACAGCAGTGGTAGCACCTCCCACAGTCTGACCCAACATAATCTCCAGTCTTGAAACCGGAGCTACCAGTGTCTCTTTAAGAAAACCGAACTGCTTGTCCCAGATGATCTGTATACCTGCAAAAACAGATGTGAACAGAACACTCATAGAAATTATGCCTGGCATTATGAAACCTATGTACCCCTGATCCATACCCGGTAACACTACTACAGAATTGAGACCGAATCCAAGGACTAAAAGAAGGAACAAAGGCATACCAAGACTTCCCACAAGCCTGCTTTTTGAGCGCAGATAACGTTTTACATTTCTCAGCCAGATAGTATAAACTATATCCATTCTACCGCCTCCTCACTTTTCTCATCATGCGCATCTTATCTTTAGCACTTGCTTCCTCTTCCCTGATAGTTCTCCCTGTAAAATGCAAAAAAACATCTTCAAGGGTTGGTTTGTGTATGAATAATGATTCTATGGTGATAGCCTTTTCAGATGCTGTATTAACTATCTGTGCAACATGTTTTTCTGCATTTTGTAAACCAATAGTAATAGATGAATCATGGATTTCTACACTCTTAATTTCAGACAGGGACCGGATAGCTGAATAAAGTTCTTCCCTTTCGGAAGATACAATAGTTATCACATCACCGCCTATATCGTTCTTCAGATTTTCTGCGGTGTCCATGGCTATTATCTTACCCCTGTCCACAATGCCTATACGGTGACATAGCTTGTCCGCCTCATCCATATAATGGGTTGTAAGAATAATGGTGATTCCTTTTTCTTTATTCAGAGCCTCTATATAGTCCCAGAGATGGTTACGTGTTTGCGGATCAAGGCCCAGAGTAGGTTCGTCAAGGAACAGAACTTCAGGTTCATGCAAAAGACCTCTTGCGATCTCCAGACGACGCCTCATTCCGCCTGAATAGATTTTCACAAGATTGTCTTTTTTATCATCAAGCTCCACCAGTTTCATAAGTTCCATTATCTTTTTTTGCCTGATACTTTTGGGAATTCTGTAGAGTCTTCCGTGAAAATCCATGTTCTCGTAAGCTGTTAGTTCTTCATCCAGACTTTGATCCTGGAATACAATACCTATGGATTTCCTTACTTCATCCTGATTGGTCCGAATGTCAAATCCGTTCACAGATGCTTTTCCGGATGTTGGTTTGAGCATGGTGGAAAGCATCGATATAGTTGTGGTCTTTCCGGCCCCATTGGGTCCGAGCAGACCGAACACCTCACCTCGCTTTATGTTGAATGAAAGATTATCGACTGCAGTGAAATCGCCGAATTTCTTAACCAGATCCTTTACCGTAATTGCATACATTTTTATACACCAATGCCTTCGAATATTATATCGATCTTTGATGATATATCACCGGAAAAAGAGTAATCCATATCTGAATGCAGCCAGATCATAAGTGAATGGAAATAGATAGCGTGCAGTGTCTCTGATGCTATTTTAAGATCAATATTTCCTTTAATCTCATTATTTTCCATGCCTTCTTTGAGAAAAGCACAAAGTATACTGATCATACGTTTATAATTGTGTTTTTTCTTTTTTCCATCATCAGATGTTCTCGAAGTCATCAATATTCTTTTATGTTCAAAGAACAATAGCCTCATAAGTTCTTTATCCTGCTCATAATTCTCTGCAAGAAGAACAAGGAAATCCTTTATTTTATTCCTGGCCGGAATATCCGAAGCTATATGGAATTCCAGTATATCGAAGATAAGTTCCTCCTTCTGTTCTCTGAAGTAAAAAAGTAGAGATTCTTTAGTGGGGAAATAATTGAAGAAGGTACCTTTGGCAATCCCTGCCTCTTTGGTAATCTCATCAACTGTAGTATTATCGAAGCCTTTTTCTTTGAACAACTTACCGGACACTTCAAATATACGTTTTTTTGTTTCCTGTTTCTTTTTCGCCCTCAGGGACATATTGAATCATTCCCGTTTTTCGATGATACTTCCAAAATGACCAAGGTCATAAATGACCGCAGTCATATTTAAGACTTTTGAACCATACATAACAAACAGGAAATATAAAAAATAAAGATAAAGAATAAAATAGCAAAGAAAACAAATTAACATATAGCAACAAATTGCAGGCAAGATTCGAAAACGGAATAAAAATAAAAGGAGAATAATAATGGAAGAAAACCCACTGAATATAATTCAGAATAGAGACAATGACTTTTTCAAAATAATAGAAGCATCACAGGAAAACGCACTATCCGAAGGAATTATTCCACTGTAATATAAATTCCTGATAGCTATGGCACTTGATGCCAATCATGGTGCAGCGGATGGTGTAAAGGTCCTTGCAATGCAGGCAATGGATTCAGGAGCAACAAAAGACGAAATAATGGAAGCAATACGCATTGCAAACTTTATCGGAGGAATTGGCAGTACATACACAGCTGCTAATGCTTTAAAAGATATACTATAAATAAAAATATTGATGCGATGTCCATATATTTTTGGCAAACCTAAAGCTTATTAAAAGGACATTCATGAGATCTTTGAAGAATTACTCTTTTCTTCTTTTTGCATTTTTTTTACTTCATTAGTGAGTTTCATCTACTCTAATATTTTGTAGATAATACCACTGGAAAATTATTACATGGATTCAGGGATTGAGTATCATTATGGAATAATTGAGATAAGCAGCAAATGTGACCCACAGAATATATGGCAACAACAGTATTCCTGCAGGGCGCGATATTCTGTAAAATAACAGAATACTTGCTGCAATACTGAGCCAAAGTACAATAATCCCAACTATACCTGCCTCAGGAGAACGCAAACCAAAGAACAGATATGACCACAGGAAATTCAAAAACAATTGGACTCCAAATAATGAAATGGCATTTTTTATTTGTGGCTGATCCCATCCTCTTTTCCACACAATATAAAGTGATATACCCATTAAAAGATAAAGAAGAGTCCAGACAATTGAGAAGGACCAGTCAGGAGGAACCAGAGCAGGCTTATCAAGACTTACATACCAGGTAGAAATTGAATTAACAGTAAAAATGCTTCCCAATATCCCCGGAATCTGACACACTACAATAGAAATAAGCAGCTTTTTCCAATCAACTTCCTCTATATTCAATTATGATCACTCACGTAATACAAATCATATTGAATAATACTTATATGTGATTGTCATACACAAAAAATCAAAGATATAGCAAGCAGATAAAGTATGAATAGTAATATGGTTAAAAAAACATACACATCATACATTGCTTAGAAAATTTAAAACGGCACAGATCGGAATCAAAAAAGATTGGAAAAAACATGGAAATTAATCCGGAAACCGGCATTTCTAAACATAAAAATAGATACATATGAATATATGCATATATACGCATATATATTGTTGCAAACACATATATATTCATCTCATCTTTCTGATTCAGAATAAACCCCTGTGAACTCAGCCATAAAAGTAAGTACAATGGAAGAAAAATATACCCACAGGAAGATAATGATCAGAGACCCTATCGTACCGTAAACTGTAGTTATATTGCTGTAGGCCAGATAAAAGCCCATCAGATACTTCCCAAGAGTCAAAAAGATAACCGTCAATAAAGAGCCTGCAAGAACATACTTCAATCCTATTTTGGTGTCCGGAAGTACCCGGAACAAATACATGATAAGAATTATAAGAGTTATGAAATTTATTGCAAAGCTTGCATATTGAATCCCAACTGAAGGAATTGGAAGAATTTCTTCCAGACCGCCAGAAACAATGAAGAATATGATTTCAAACATCGTGCTCCCTGCAACCACAATTCCAAATATCATTGCTGCAACAATAGCAGATAACCTTTTATGAAAAAACTTATTCAACCACTTTTTGCTATAGGGTTTTAAGCCCCACATCTTATTTATCATT
>JAASSR010000093.1 GCA_021767785.1 Methanolobus sp. | reverse complement strand
TCAATATAAATCGATGTTGAATTTATTTCTGAGTAAAATCTTATATTCAGAATTTGTTAATTTCATCTCCATCTTTGATCAGTAATAATGTTTAGGATAAAAGCTTCAAAAATCATATTCCTTTGCAATCTAATAACTATTACATAAGTGCTTTTTCAAGCATTTAAATTGCATAATGGGAGGGGTGTTATGAAAATCAGAAACAAAATTGTAGTTTTTATTTTTGTGAGTTTACTCATATTGGGTATGGAAACTATAGAAGCTAATGGTCCTATACTCGCACAAGGTATCGAAGAACAGATAACTACAAACGAATCTGGTCAATACGATCCTGCCATCTCCGGTGACATAATCATATGGACGGATTTGCGCAACGGAAACAAGGATATTTATATGTACAATATCTCATCAGATACTGAATATCCTGTAACTACGAACGAATCCAACCAAACAAATCCTGCAATTTATGAGGAGCTTATAGTTTGGGAAGATCACCGTAATGGTAACTGGGATATCTACATGTACAATCTCACTTCAGGTATTGAAGAACAGATAACTACAAACGAATCCACTCAATCAGAGCCGGTAATTCATGGAAACTTGATAGTATGGACTGATTATCGTAATTGTCCTCTATGTGATATATACATGTACAATCTCACTTCAGAGAGTGAATCTCCTGTGGCTGAACACGATCAATCCCAATGGTCTCCTGCAATTTATGAGGACATCATTGTTTGGGGAGACGTCCGTACTTTTAATATTTACATGTACAATACCACTTCAGGTGCCGAAGACCAGGTAACTAAAAATGAATCCATTCAACAAACCCCGGCAATCTATGAAGATCTTATAGTTTGGGAAGATCACCGTAATGGTAACTGGGATATCTACATGTATAATATCACTTCAGGTACTGAAAACCAGGTAACTACTAACGAATCTAATCAATACTATCCTGCAATTTACGGAGATAGGATCGTCTGGGTGGATAACCGCACTGGAAATAATGATATTTTCATGTACAACATCACTTCAGGCACTGAACACCAGATAACAACAAACGAACACACCCAGTCATATCCTTCTATCTATAAAAACAAGATTGTCTGGACGGATGGACGTAATGGAAACATTGATATCTACATGTTCACTTTGGGAACTCCAGACGAGTTCATTGAAAATTTGAAAGAAGATATAGGTAACCAGGAAGACATAGATGATGGTATTAAAACATCTTTAAAAGCAAAACTTGATGCTGCACTTAAGTCTATTTCTAAAGGAAATGATAACGCTGCTGTTAATCAGTTAAATGCTTTCATCAACAGTGTTGAGGCTCAGAGTGGAAAAGCCATTGATGAAGATGTTGCAGGAGATTGGATTGCATTAGCTAGAAATCTCATCAACGATTTGGAGAGCAATTAGAATGCAGCTACGAGTCGAGAATGATCAAATCAGCACAGTGTACACATGATTTTGAAGGATAAGCATCCTTCTTTAATCTTTTTTTAGTGATGTAAGAACAATATTCTATTTTAAGTTCGTTCCCACATTTCCAATATTTATTTTACATAAGAATTCAGGTTAAACGGTTTATCTACTTCAGCATTCTTCTTCATGTAATAGAGAGTATCCTCAGAGCATCCTATTTCTTTCCAGTCTGAGTAAGAAATATTCAGTATCTTCTGCCTTATATCCTCTGAATCATATCATTCCACAACATAAACAAGTTTACTGAAATCAATAGTCTTCCTCTTACCAACAATACATTGAGCTAGTTCTCTGGTTTTTAAGAAAAAAAGATAATTCCACATAAAATAATTATTGTTATTATTGAACATATGATGTAACTTTTATGTTAATATGTTGAAATTGACCAATAATCCCAAAAACAGTGCATAAAGCAGAATTAATGCTATTCCTTCTTTTCTCCTAATTTCCCAATGTGTACTTATAAACCAGAGGAGAATCAGGCTAATAAAAATCATGAAAGGAATGGTAAATGTTATACTGAACTGAGTGATTTCAAGTGGGAATATCAGGGAAGAAATTCCCAGGATCAAAAAAATATTCGTTATATTGGACCCAATCACGTTCCCTATAGCTATATTTCCGTATCCTTTCCGTGCAGCAGAGACAGTAACCATTAATTCAGGGAGCGAAGTTCCTACTGCTACAAGGGTGACACCGATAAAAGTGTCTGGAATCTGAAAAATCTGTGCGAAAAATATTGCTTCTTCTACAAAATACTTAGCTCCAAATATAACAGCGATTACACTGAGTGAAAGAGTCAGAATATCTTTTTTGAGATCAATTGAATTAAGGATATTACTTGTTCTTTTTCCAGAATTTCTTTTATCAATTCCGGTTTTAACACGTTGATTTATTGATACAACATACTTGAATTTTAAGAAATATGTTACAAATTCCTTGAAATAAAATTTTCCGTCATATTTTGATTTGTCTTCAAATAAAAAGAAGATATATGCCACGTAAAAAAGAAGTAAGATAATTGCATCAATTTTTGATAATTGCAGATCAAATGCAAAAACAAAAAAAAGAACTGCAGCAAACATCATTATGTATCCATCTCTTTTCAGCATTTCAGTGTCTGTTTTCACAACTGCTAAAAGAGTAGCACATCCAACGATCAGTGCAATATTTGCTATATTTGAACCAACAACATTTCCTATTACAATTCCACTTGAATGTGCCAGTGAAGCAGCTACTGAAGAGGCAAGTTCCGGAATTGAAGTTCCAACTGCTACAAGGGTCAAACCAATTATAAATTCAGAAACTCCGATTTTTTTTGCAATGGATGATGCAGATTTGACGAAATAGTCAGAACCTTTTACCAGAAGAATCAAACCTATCAAGAGGATAAGTATGTTCGTTATCATCAAATTTAAATTAAACATCTAATTTATATCAAGTTATCTAAGTAGTTTCGTCCATCTCGGAAAGAATACTATGAAATGCTTCTTTTTCCAGACATCTCCAATCTCTCCCTAACCTGGACATTCAGATTAAGAGCTTATCAGCCTTCACATTTGTCTTCAAATAATGCAAATTATATTTTGAAAAACCAATTTTCTTCCATTCAGAATAAGATATTCCTGGGATCTTCCGCCTAATCTACTTCCTATTCTCCCTTTCAACAGAAAAATGTCGGGGCTAAATATGCAAAGGTATTTTAATTGGAGAAAAGATAGTAATTAGAGAAGTATAACTTATTAGATGTGGGTTATCTGATTACAGAAGGCCCTGATTAAATCTTGAGGTAATAATTATGTGCAGTGTTGGAGATTCTTTTGATATTGAACTAGAAGATAAGCTGGCGCCTAAAAATTATATGTGCAAAGACTGTAAAAATAAATTCAAAGGCATTGGCAAGAATGTAAAATGCCCTTCCTGCCAGTCTGGAAATGTGGCAGAATCCGGATGATCAACTGAAATTTTTAAATATTTATTTTTGAAATGAAAAAACTTTCTTCAAAAGAGATTTCATTGAATGAAAATGAAATGCTTCTCCTGCGTGGCACGGCAGGAACAATGGCCATTGTGAAAGCAGGTCCTAACGGCCAGTTTTTTCTGGAAACAGAAAGTGAAGAGATTGTATTAGGCCTGGAATCCCATGATCTGATTGTTGCTTCTGCATTTACTGTAGATGAAATAACCGAGAAAGGACTTAAGTGTGTTCTCTTCATGATCCGGGAACTCAGATCCCCTTTAATAGTCCTTCCTAAAAATCATCCTGCATCATCGAGACTTCCAATCGTAGTGTCGGTTGGTAAAAAAACCGTTGTGAACTGTAATATCACACCGGGTACGCATCCTGATCAGAAAGTCCTGTGTGGTTCGAATGAGTTTAATGACATGGAGATCACAGGAACAATTGAAGGTGTACATATGAAAAATATACCACAGTGTGAAATAATAAAAGTTAATTTTGATGTCTGATAGATACATTTAACCTAATATTCATTTTATAAATGAAGAGCATTGAAATATCTATTTTAGATGTCTGTTTTAGTCATAGATTATCTTTCAAATCTATAGGTATTGTGAAAGTGAATGTGCTTCCTTTTCCAACCTCACTTTCAACTTGTATTTCTCCAGAATGCATCTCCACATAATATTTAACAATAGAAAGTCCTAATCCGGTTCCTTCATAAGCACGATTATTTGAAGAATGCACCTGCTTAAATGGTTGAAATATTTCCTTTTGTTTTTCAGAAGAGATACCAATACCCTTGTCAGATACAGAAACTAGAACTTTACTATCAACAATCTTGGAATAAACACAAACACTACCGTTTTCAGGTGTAAATTTGATTGCATTGCTAAGAAGATTGTACATAATTTGCTTCATTTTTACTTTGTCAGCGTAAATGACCATATTGTCAAATTCAATTTTGGTTTTGAAATTAATTTGTTTTTTGTTGGCCAAAGGTTCGATCAACATTAATGTTTCATCAATAGTTTCTTTAAGATCCATTTTCTCAGGT
Source organism: Methanolobus sp. (assembly GCA_021767785.1). GTDB lineage: Archaea > Halobacteriota > Methanosarcinia > Methanosarcinales > Methanosarcinaceae > Methanolobus. The sequence goes on along the minus strand of JAASSR010000093.1, from coordinate 3,449 downwards.
TCGAATTTCATATTACCAGATTCAATTTTTGAAATATCCAGAATATCGTTGATCAGATTCAATAAGTGATTACCACTATAAAGTATATTAGAAGTATATTTGATCTGTTTTTCATTCAAATCTCCAACGATCTTATTCATTAGTATCTGGGAAAAACCAATAATAGAATTAAGCGGTGTACGTAACTCGTGGCTCATATTTGCAATGAACTCAGATTTTATACGATTTGATTCTTCGGCAATAATTTTAGCTTTTAATAGAGCCAATTCCACCTGTTTACGCTCGGTGATGTCAGCAACAACTGACATTATAGAGATAATTTTACCTTCATGATTTCTAATTGGAGCAGTAGAAATGCTTATTTCGATTAAAGAGCCGTCTTTTTTTAATCGTGTACATTCCAGATCATAAAATGAGTTACCATCAAGAACATACTTGCGTAATTCAGCAAATTCATTTTTTTTATCTTCAGATACAATTGGAAGGAATTTTCCGATAACTTCATTCTGGCTCCAACCAAACATTTTCTCTGCGCTTTCATTCCAGGTAAGCACATGTCCATCTGGAGAAATGCTGATTATAGCCAGAGGAGAAGCTGATATAATTGCTTTCTGTGTTTCATAACTATCGTGCAGTGCCTTTTCAGCTTTTTTACGCTCGGTTATCAATTCAATGTAGAGAATGGTTCCACCAATAGATCCATTTGCATAATACCATGGACGACATTCCCAATTGGCATTTTCGATGGTTCCATCCTGTAAAACAAAAAAATCATCATCTAAACTGATAATCTCGCCACTTAATGCACGTTTATGGATATTTTTCCATTTTTGTGGTGTTTCAGGAAATAGATCATAATGATCTTTGCCTATTATATCCTGTTCTTTTATATTATATGCATTTAATAACCGTTGGCTTACATACTTGTATTTTAAATCCATATCAAAAACAGCAATAGCATTGGGGTCATGACGAATAATATACTGCATCAAATCATGCCATTCTTTTTGTGTCTTTTCAGTCCTTTTGCGTTCAGTGATATCTCGTACGTTTAGAACAATACCACATAATGCAGGATTTTCCAATTGATTATTGGCACGACCCTCCAGCCATACCCATCTGCCATTTTTGTGACGATGCCTGTATTCCACACTAACAGATTCGCCTGCCAAAACTCTTGTAAAAGCATCAAGAGCTTTAGATCTGTCATCTGGATGGATCATTGTGTCAATAACATAAATATTAGTTAGTTCTTCAGGTGTAAAACCCAACATGTTTACAACTGAGGCACTTACATATTTTTGTACACCACTCGCATCCAGAACAACTGTTATGTCAAATGAATTGGCAAGCAATTGGTCTATACGCAGTTCACTCAAATGTAGTTCTTTTTCTTTATGTTTATATTCGGTGATATCAATAGCTTTTACAATATAACGTCGCCGAGCTTCATCTTCAATAAATTGGATCTCCGCCCTGAACCATTTATTTTCATCTGTTTTAGGTGAAGGATAGTCGACAAATTCCTTATTCTTTGATAAGCGCGCCTTGTTTAAGGCTAAAATAAGTTTATTTGCCAATTCAGCAGGCAATATATCTCCGATACTTTTACCAAGGGCATGATCTTTTGATTTGAATAATTTGTCTTCATCAAAAGCAATGATCGTTTTGAAAACGTAATTCTCATCTAATTCAAAGATGAAATCATTCAATGAAGTTAACAAAATCTCTGCATCTTTTTCAGGTGTAATGTCTGAAAAAACTGTAATTATGTGAAATTCATCAGGAGAGAATGCATACACTTTGTACCATTTTTTAAATCTTTCCTGATAATGTTGAAGCGTTTTATTTTTACCGCTAAGAGCAATCTCACTATAGAACGAAATCCAGTCAAAGTCCCTCTCTGTAATTTCAAAATTCACTTCAGTTATTCGTTTGTCCAGAAAATGTTCTTTTTTCAAACCTATCAATTTTTCGAATTCATTATTTGCGTTCAGAAATTGATAATCTACAGGATTTTCATCTTCATCATGAATAATTCTGTGGATTGCCATAGCATCAGGAGCATCGTTAAAGAGGATACGATATAATTCTTCATTCACAAAAGTTTCTCCTCTATGTCATAAAATAGATTTTTTTTGTTGGATTATATTAGTGATGTATTATGCCTCAATAATAAATATGTTTGTATATTTTACACATGAGTATTTTTTAATCAATAGAAAAGATATTTTCTATGATTTAAACTAGAATTAAAATAGTACAACATAAGATGTGGAAAAGAGCCTAACTTCGATTAAATTATTAACATATATTTAATGGGAAAAATAATTGAATTCGGTGATTTCCGTTGAATCTTTTAAATAATAATTGAAGATTTCATGACCCCATTCAAGTGAGTTTGGATTGTGGCAAAGCACATGTCTGCTATCATATTTTCCCTTATCCGTTAAAAACCCATGAGGATGTATTTTTCTTTTAATGCAATTGACAGAACGCCTTCTATGTGATGATTTAAGAATCCATGAAACAGATCATTTTTGATAAGTTCAATAAAAACTTCACGATGATTTTCTAACAAATTATTAAGAAATTTATTTGTGAGAATAACATATATATTTACATTATTATCAATTAGTTCAGAAAAAAGGCTATAAAAATTTGGATGAAAAAAAAGTAGTGATTCCACAAAGTGATATTGAATTTTTTGAGGCTGAATGGAACTTCTGCAAAACTTCGTGGGTTTCTGAAATAGGAGGAGTTATGATTTCACATGTTCCAAGTTCATTTATTCTCTTCAAAAGATGTGGTGGAATAAAACTAAAATTACGAGTTCCCCAATAATCAATATCTATATCCAGAACTTCAGTAGTATCTATTAAAGGCTTCATCTCATCTACGATCAGTTTCCCAATCGTTGTTAGTTCATAGATGTCATAATGGTGGAACACAAGATGGTGATCTTCCAGAATTTTAAGCTGCGGAAGTAAAGCCTGTCTTGTTGTATCAAGTGACTTGAGAAGATAATCCATTTCTTGAGACCCATCCTGCAACATTAGAAGTGTCTCTTTTCTTTTTTTGGAGTTAAATATAACATCAATTAATTGTTTCTTCATTCGTTTTTACATCCTATCAAGCCATTATAATTAATACAGCATTACAAATTAATGGTTAGCATTGTTCCTATTTATTCATATTCTTTTGAGACGGTTATGAGAAAAATGATTCATTTGAATTCAGCATTCTACTCGTGTAGTGCAAAGTTCCTTTAGAGAATCCTCTATTCTCTCATTCAGAATAAAAAATATTCAGTATCTCCTGTCTGATCTTCTCGGAATTCTGTCTTTCAACAGGACATGTTATAAAATTATTATAGTGTTGTTATGTTACAACGAGATATTTATATATGTCATAAATCCAAAACAAAATATGCCTGAAAATTTGAATTG
>JAASSR010000019.1 GCA_021767785.1 Methanolobus sp. | reverse complement strand
TCAACTTATTCTGAATGATCTCGAATAAAAAACCTAAAGTATGAAAATGATTTTTCCTACAGTAATGGAAAATAAACAGGCAAATGTTTTACTGGAAGCTTTCAGGCTCACACTTCCTGTAATGTTCGGATACGTACCCATTGGAATTGCTTTTGGCCTGCTGGTAGTACACTATGGATATCACTGGGTCTATTCTTTACTTATGAGTCTGTTGATATTTTCCGGAGCCGGGCAGTTTGTTGCCATTGCTTTGGTCGTATCGGGCGCGGGTCTTGCGGAAATTGTTCTTACCATGCTTTTTTTGAATTTAAGACACTCTTTTTTCGGACTATCGCTGATCAACAGATTTGCAAACACAGGAATAATTAAACCTTATCTGATTTTTGCTCTGACAGATGAAACTTATGCGCTCATCACTTCAACACATATGCCGGAAAGTACTCCAAAAAATTTATTCTATAGCTATATTACAGTACTCAATCATCTGTTCTGGATAACAGGTTGTCTTCTGGGCGCATTGCTTGGGAAGTTCATCGATATGGATCTGAGTGGTCTTGAGTTTGCATTAACGGCACTTTTTGTAGTTCTGAGCATCGAGCAGTATCGAACTGCCAGAACAACTTTTCCGTTCTTTGTTGCTCTTTTATCCGGAGTTGCTGCATTGATATTTACGAAGGGTCAGAACATGTTGCTCATATCGATATTCATAGGAACTTTCCTTTTGGTAGCATACGAAGAAATAAGGAGGGAGCATGTCAGATAATTTACTTACTGTAGTTATTATAACAGCAGTAATTACAGCTTTTACCAGGGCATTGCCATTCATTTTTTTCAGAAAAAGGGACCAACCACAGTTTTTGAAAGTGATAGAGCGGGATTTTCCACCAATGATCATGTTGCTTCTCGTATTATATTGTCTGAAGGATATTTCATGGACTATGATACCTTACGGTGTTCCGGAACTAATGTGTATTTTTATAGTTGCAGGTTTGCATATATGGAAAGGGAATGCTCTGTTAAGCATTTTTGCAGGAACTGTAATTTATATGTACTTAGTCCAGTCCGGAATTATTGCATTGCTGCTGTCATAACATATTTTTACAGAATTTATCAGGCGAAAACGATATTGCTCCTGAACACCAATTAAGTATTTGGGGAATTCAATGAGTGTGAATATAGATAAGATAGTGGTAGCTACAGATGGCTCCGAGAATGTAAAGAATGCAGTAGAATGGGGCATAGAGATTGCAAAAAGCAACAATGCCAAAGTAATTGCTCTTTATGTTATACCAAATGCGGGTGTAACTCTTGCCATGCGTGGGGAATCATGGATAAAGGGTCTTGAAACCCATCTGAAAGAAGAAGGGGAAAAAGCGCTTAAGTATGTAGTAGAAACCGGTGAAAAGGAAGGGGTCAAGGTTGACACCCTGATAATAGAGGATAAGAACCCTGCAGAAGGTATAGTAGACTTTGCCAGGGAGAACAATGCGGATCTTATAGTTATGGGCACGCAGGGAAGAACAGGACTTGAGCATATGCTGATCGGAAGTGTTGCAGAAAATGTTGTGCGGCATGCAAAGAGACAAGTGCTTGTAGTTCCATAATGAATCTACATATTTAATTGGAGTGAGGACAATTGGCTGCAGGAAGCAATTAGATTGTCCTTACTTTTCCAGTTTCTTTTTCAATACTTTTATTCTTCTATTAAAGCACATTTTTATCTTTTTTTGATATCAATTTTTTTGTGTTCTTTGTTTGCAAATTATTTAAATATCTGTAATCGGAATAAGATAGCTTAGTAGGGTGTCTATAGTTCTAATAAGTATAGATTTATGGAAAACTTTAAATATAAGCACAAGCCAACCGTAATCCTACTATTGCTTTCCACATGGTTAGAAGCAGGCCGGAAGCAGGAAGATCGACCTGCAATAAATAGCATTTAGTATTGAAATATAGAGGAAGTGACAAAAGCATGGGTAATCTTAGACAGCCAAATGCAAATGAAGCTACTAAGACCTTTAACAGGTCAAAGAGTGTAGTACCAATGTCAGGTATCTGTACACGTTGTGTGGACGGATGCCGTGGTAATTGTGAGATTTTTAAATCCAGTTTCAGAGGACGTGAAGTTCTGTATCCCGGACCTTTCGGTGAGGTCACGGCGGGTGCGGACAAGAACTATCCGATAGATTATTCTCACCTGAACATACAGGGATATGCCGTTGGAGCAGTTGGTATGCCGGAAGGCATGGAGCCAAGTCCTGAAACTGCAAGGTTCCCGAATGTCAGCACAGAGACTGAATACGGATGGGACAAGAAAGTAAAGATGAAGGTACCAATATTCACAGGAGCACTGGGTTCAACTGATATCGCAAGAAAGAACTGGGAACATTTTGCAATTGGTGCAGCAATTTCAGGTATCACAATAGTTTGTGGCGAGAATGTTTGCGGTGTAGATCCGGAACTCAAAAGAGGCAGTGACGGACTTGTTACCGAATCGCCTGAAATGGACCGCAGAATTGAACTTTACAGAAAATTCCATGACGGCTATGGCGAAATGCTTGTCCAGATGAATGTGGAAGATACAAAGCTTGGTGTTGCAGAATATCTGTCCAGCAAGCATGAAATGGACACCATTGAACTCAAATGGGGACAGGGTGCAAAATGTATCGGTGGAGAGATCAAGGTAAAGGATCTGGATCGTGCCATTGAACTTAAGAAGAGAGGTTACATTGTAACGCCTGATCCGGAACTTGCATCTGTGCAGGAAGCCTTCAAGGTCGGCGCTATAAGGGAATTCGAGAGACACTCAAGACTTGGCTTTGTGACAGAAGAAGGATTCCATGAGGAGTGTGACAGACTCAGAGATCTCGGTTTCAAGCGTATCACTTTAAAAACAGGTGCTTACTCAATGGCTGAAACTGCAATGGCTATCAAATATAGTGCTGATGCAAAAGTAGATCTGCTTACATATGACGGTGCTCCCGGAGGAACCGGAATGAGCCCGTGGCCAATGATGGAAGAATGGGGTACACCTACATTTTATCTTCAGTCACTTGTATATGAATTTGCAGAGAAGCTCAGTTCCAAGGGTAAGAGAGTACCTGATCTTGCAATGGCTGGTGGTTTCTCCTCAGAAGATGGAATCTACAAGGTACTTGCAATGGGTTCGCCATACTTCAAGGCAGTATGCATGGGCCGTGGTCTTATGATCCCCGGAATGGTTGGGAAAAATATCGAAAAGTGGCTTCAGGAAGACAATCTTCCAAAGACAGTTTCAGAGTTCGGTCACAGGAAAGAAGAGATATTTGTTCACTATGAGGATCTTGAAGAACGCTATGGTAGTGAAATAGACCAGATTCCACTTGGTGCCCTGGGTATATACTCATATGCTGAAAAGACAAAAGTAGGACTTCAGCAGCTCATGGCAGGTTCCAGAAGGTTCAACACAGGCACACTCTCACGTAAGGATCTCATGGCACTTACAGAAGAGGCAGCAAAGGTTTCTGGTATCGACTACGTTATGGATGCCTACAGGGACATTGCAGAAGAGATACTTGACGGATAAACAAAGTAAGCTTTATTCTTACTTTTCTATTTTTTTATTAATGATTAATCTTTTATTGAAAAGGAAGTTGATCAGTCTTCAACTTCCAGTGCCTGAATTATATCGTGAACTGTAAGTTCACCTCGCGCCACCCTGAGCACCATTGGGTAGATAAAGGAACAATCATCAATTGCATTCCAGCGCTCTTCACCTACGGTTCTTATGACCTCATCCATTACTTTCCCGCACTCATCACAATATTTAGTTTCACTTTCTATTCCACAAACAATACAGTTCATGAATTTTTTACCTCCACTTTTTTGTTGACATAGATTTAAATCTATGGTTATTTAAAATGTGTGTGTTGATGATATATAGATTTTGAGTTGATAATTCAAAATAATTTTAAATACAGCGTTATATTAATAAAAGAACCTACTATTATTCAGCGACGTAGATATCAATTAAGTTTCAAAATACAAATTAATACTTATAATGAGGTCAAAACGTGCCTGATAAACTTTTTGACATAAAAATAGGAAAAATCTCATTCAGAAATCCCATTGCACTTGCTCCAATGGGTGGAATTACTGATAGTAACTTTGCAAATAAAAATGCCGACGATGCAGGACTCGTAATACTTGGCGGATACAACCTTGATGCTGCAACACAGAAAGCAGCAGCCGAAATGGTTGCACGAGGCAGAGATGAATTCCAGTCCGAAGAACCCCTTAAGCTCATTGAAAATGAGATAAAGGCAGTTAGTGAAGGACCGGCTGTAGCTGTCAATGTAAGAAGTACAACCATAGAACCACTGATCGAAGCTGCAAAAGTTATCAAGGAGGCAGGTGCTATCCTTGAACTTGATGCGCATTGCCGGCAACCGGAAATGACAGGTATAGGTGCCGGGCAGTCATTACTTAGTGAAATTTCGAAACTCACGGAGTGGATAGAACAGATCAAGGATACAGGAGTTTTACTTTCAGTCAAAGTACGTGCAAATGTTTCAGATGATGTCGAACTTGCGCAGGAGATCGAAAACGCCGGGGCCGATATACTTCATCTTGATGCAATGCAGGAAGGTGCCGGAGCTGACCTTAAACTGATAAAGGACATAAGAGATTCCACAGGTATTTTCCTTATATGTAACAATTCTGTCATAAATGCTGATACTGCAAAGGACATGTTCTCAAGGGGAGCTGATATGGTTTCTGTTGCCAGGGGAGTTATGGATAATCCAGGTCTTATAGGTCAGCTTGTAAAATGGGTATCAGTGCACCAGGAAGACACAGGATGGTATAACGCACCAAAACACATATGCAGAGGACAGGGTGATCTTAGGGGACTTGCTTTTTGTTGTCTTCCGGTAAAACCCTGCCCTGTGCACCATAATATCGAAAAACTCGGATATTCAGCACAGGAATTTGCGGATAAAAAGATGGAATTTGCAAAGGGAACTATGCTTGAATACGGGGACAGTACATGTTTCGGTAGCCTTGCATGGTGCTGCAAGATATCAAAACCCTGTTTTCTGAGAGATGGTGTCCTGGAGACTCTTGGCCTGTCGGATTCAGAATATATGCGCCTGAAGAAAGAAATGGCGGACTATATTATCGGCAATGCCAAAAAAAAGCATAAACAAACCATCTAAATAACAAAGGATGATAGATTCACTTTATAGTATAGAGAGGGGAAACTATTCCCTGGCTGCTCATATAGCCCGCTGTGCCCAGCTGGCGATGTGTCTGGAAGTATCCGCTTCTCCCAAACCCGGCAATATAGACAGACATGATAACTATGAAGATACTCGCTATGAGCATTTTTTAGCCTCTGCCAGCAGTATTTATCCGGTTATTGAAGAAGCCACTGGTTGTGAAAAAGGTGTAGGCAGACTCATCAAAAGTGCGGTAACAGAAAGTGAACGATGGCAAAAAGGAGGTAATACGCACTTCGGTGCTTTTATACTTCTTATACCTCTTACCATGGCAGCAGGCAAGATATTTCAGGAAGATGAGACTTTTACCATTCAGCAACTGATCGAGAGTGCATACAGAATTGTTAAAGACACGGACACCGGGGATTCGGTGGATTTTTACAGCTGTTTCAGCTCGGCGGGGGTAAAAGTGAAATCAGTGGACGAGTTCGATCTGCGTGACAATGCCGCCATCAACGAGCTTTATAATAAAGATATGACCCTCTACAAACTCATGGATATTGCCAGGAGTTATGACATAATAGCAAACGAATGGGTAACCGGTTTTAAAAGATGTGCCTGCTGTGCGGAAATAATAATAGATACTATGAATGGATTGCAGGCTCCTAAACTCGAAAAAGACATCAATGATGCTACGGTCTATGCATTCCTCAAAATTTTATCTGAGAACGAGGACACTTTCATCAGCACTAAATATGATGCTGAAACTGCAATTTATGTTTCAGAGAAAGCTAAACTTATCATTGAGGAAATGTATAAGTCTTATAATGACTTTCATAGTATATTGCCAATGATTGCACAACTTGATGAAGAGCTTCTGAAAAAAAGAATAAATCCAGGATCTACAGCAGATATCGTAATTGCAGGTCTTTTTATTACATTACTTTCCGGAGTCAGATTTTGATGAAAAGGAAATTGAACCTCGATGATTATGGCATCTATGAGGGAATCTCAGAGACAGTAGTCACCACTAACAGAGGCTGGACATCCAATGCTGCTCCAATGGGAATTATCCGAAAAAAAGAAAAGTTGTTCGCACGCCTTTTCAAAGGCTCTACGACCTATGATAATGTATTGTCCGAAAAAATACTTGTTGCAAATACAACATGGGATCCCAGGATATTTGTTAACTCGACCTTTTCAGATCTTGATGATGATTATTTTGAAAATATCACTTTTAACGGCAGAACCTTTGTGACCCTTAAAAAAGCACAATGCTGGGTCGCCTTTGAATGTACCAACAACAAGCTCACTTCTGAATCACTTGTAACTGAGCTTGTTCCCATAAAAGCGCGCATAAACAGATGCAGTATAAGAGCACCTAATCGCGGACTCTTCGGGGTCATCGAAGCATGCATACATGCAACCAGATATCAGCTTACAGGAGAGGAAAAATATCTCAGGCTTATCAAAGCATATGGAGATATTGTGGACAAATGTGGTGGAGAACTTGAAAAAGAATCCATGAAACTTCTTTATGCTTATCTGTGATATCCGATGAAAAGAATATAATATGAAAAAGACTATTTTCTCCTCATGACAAAAACGATAGCATGGGGAATTACAGGTGCCGGTCACTTCCTGGGGTCAAGTTTTAGGATATTCAAACAGCTCAAGAGTGAATATGATGTCAGAGTGAGCACTTTTCTTTCCAGTGCTGCCGAAGAGGTCGTACGGATGTACGGACTCGAAAAGGAAATGGAAATAATATCCTGTGGCGGGTATCTGGAAGAGATATTCCCAGAGACCTGTCAGGGAAAGAGCTGGCCGAAAACCGGTCGCTTCCTTCTGGACAAATATGAAGCTCTTGTTGTGAGCCCTGCCACTTCCAATACCGTATCTAAAATAGCACACGGCACTGCAGACTCGCTTGTGAGCAATGCCGTTGCACAGGCCGTAAAGGGAAATGTGCCGGTGTATGTTGTACCGGTTGACATTGCAGGTGTTGTGATATCAGAACTGCCCTATGGAATTGCCAGAGAACTCTGCCGTAAGTGTGAACCATGCCCTCCCAGGGATAACTGCCCTAATAATGCAATTACCGATCAGATAGACCTTTTGAAATGCGATGGATGTGGTATCTGTAAGGAATTGTGCAATTTCAATGCCATAAAAGGCGGGCCTGTCGAACTTAAAGTAAGGGATATCGATGCAAAGAACGTTGATATTATCAGGGAACTTGAAGGCATAACTGTTCTGGAAAGGCCCGAGGCTATAAAAGCAATATTTGAAAAATAATATGAGTTGTTATAATTCAGATCCTATCTTCTTCCAAGCCTCTTGTTGAACCTGTTCACATGCCCTGCAAACATCTGTTTTGTAACAAAGGAAAGAGGTGTTTTTCGTCCCCCCGGCCTGATCCTTCCTTTTCTGATAGCATCAAGGACGTCTTCAACGCTTCTGGAATCTGTATCAATTTCGGAGTATGATCTGCCGATCATCTGAGCTTCATGACAATCACTTCCTCCTGCCATGGGATATTCGCACTCCAGAGCTGCTCTTCTGGCCTTATTGTTCGGTCCGTTGGTAATACATCTCGAGTTTAAAACTTCAACTGCATCCGCATCCAGACCTTTTACGTACCCAATACCATGTAATGTGATCTTGAAAGGATGCGGGATTATAACAACCGCATTCTGCAGACGTGCTCTTTTGATCGTTTCCTCGACACTCAACCCGGGTTTGATATTTTCATTTACTCCAAGAGCAAGAATATGGCCCCCGGCTGAACTTACCTCTACACCGGGTATAATTATCTGCTCCGAGTTTATCTCCTTTGCCCTTATAGCACATGCAAGGCCACCTTCTATGGTATCATGGTCACATACTGCAAATCCATCTAATCCATTTTTTGAAGCATATTCAAGTATTTCATCAAGACTTGCATTGCTATCCTTTGAATAGCAGGAATGAACGTGAAGATCGAACTTCATGGAAATACCTTGGTTTTCAAAGTTTAAAAAGATATTTTAAAATCAGAGTATAAGTTGTAATGCGAACGGGAAAATAGATTTGGTGGTTGGGTGGTTGGATAGGATTGGTGGTACATTAGAGAAGTTTACCCGTTCGCATACCTACTAACTACTTCATCGCATATATATATATCGCTGGCTATAAAATAATTTGGACATAAGCTTAATAGCTTTTATGATATTTCTGCTGCTAAAGAAATGGCTTTATTAATAATCTTATCACGTGCTTCAAAATCTATTGAAATATCATTTCCGTATCTGATGTTATGTACAAGACCTTCGTCAAATATCCAGGCCACAAGGGACATTCCTTTCTCTGACATGGGAAACGAAAGATTGATGCGTTCCCATTCAGGTAGCTGGTCATGTATCTGTGCTTTGAGATTGTCAAATCCGAAACCTGTCATTGCAGAAACTGCTACAGGATTAGGAGCAAGATAATCAAGAGCAAGCATTTTTTCTGTCAGTTCATCAGCAGTGATCTTGTCTATTTTATTAAAAACGGTAACAATGGCTACATCACTTAATTGATCCCACATGGTTTCATGACAAACAAGGAGCTTTTTACTTATTATTTCAAGGGGTTCTGATGAATCCACGACAAGAAGCACTACATCCGCAAGGAATATTTCATCAAGAGTCGACTTGAAGGCATCCACCATCCAGTGAGGAAGATTCTCGATGAATCCCACAGTATCGGTTACAAGAACATCACGGCCCTGTACATTCAGAGAACGTGTTGTAGGTAGTAACGTGGTGAACAACATGTTCTTTGATTTTACCTCTTCGTCAACAAGAGCATTGAAAAGGGTGCTTTTGCCGGCGTTTGTGTAACCGGCAAGTGTAATCAGTGAAAATCCTTTTGAATGCCGGTGTTCTCTTAAGGATTCATTATCCTTCTGTATCGTTTCAAGTTCGCTTTTTATTCTACTAATACGGTTCTTTATATCCTGTGCATACGAATCCTCGTAGCCTCCAAGGCCCATAAAACCCGGTCTTTCTTCTTTTTTCAGTAAAGATACTATGGCCTTTGCCCTGGGAAGCTCGTATTCCAGTCTTGCCAGTTCAACCTGTAATTTTGAACGGTGGGTTGTCGCTCTTGTTGCGAAGATCTCAAGGATAAGCTGGAACTTGTCAATGGTCTCGCAACGGCATATCTCAGATATATTGTACACCTGCATTGTAGTAAGTGGATTGTGAAAAATTATCTTATCCGGTTCAAGGTCAGCAACCAGTTGTGCAAGTTCATCTACTTTTCCCCGGCCAAGATGATATCTTCTGTCAGGATGTCTTGTCTGCGTGAGCTCTGCAATAACTTCATATCCTGCAGCATCTGCAAGTTCCCTTAGTTCTTTCATCTGAAGATTATTCTTTTCATCATCAGATCTCGGATCATTTCTCTTTACCAGAATTGCACGCATTATAAGAGACCTTTTTTCATTTATTGTTGTATGTCCCGTTCTTTAAGAAGAAGCTTCCTTGAGCTAAACGATACATGATGGGCTATCTCAATGCAACGTCTTTCACTCAGAGATTCCTGATACTTGAAATTTTGAGAGAACATACTGTTAATTAACCATTGTGGCTTATTATACATATCTCCTGCTTCTGTAACAATGGTAGCCTCGGACTTCAGCTCAGAAACAGTGTCTTCTATCATTTTAACAACATCCTGAACGCTGGGTGCTGACTTATTCCTGAAGGACCGTATAGCTATCTGGTTGACTTTCTCTACATGATCTGCAGTAACAGAAGCTGCAATAGCAGCACAGACCATCAGGTATCCCTCTGCTGTTTTATGACGTCCTGATATATCCACTGCTATAATGTCAAACATGTTTTAGAGGAAATACGGGTACTATTATATAAATTTGAGCTGTTGTGATCTGACCTGTGCAGTCACATTTTAATTCTACCAATATCGATATACTCTATGCCACCTGCATATTCCACTGCATACAGCATTTCCTTCCTTACACTGTTAGCAAGTCTCACTGCCCTGGACATTACCGGAAGGAAGAATTCATAATCCTGTGGGATTGCATGGATTAGATATTCAGAATGTGGAAGCTTTTTGAAGGATCTCACTTCGTTATATACTCTGAAATGTGTACCAAACTTAAAACCTGTCTTGGCTACAAAACCTTTACTTCTAAGGTCAACATATGTGCTGTACTTGCGAGTAAAATCCGGATCTATAGATGCTGACATCCCGGAGAATTCATCAATATCCATAGTATCTCCGCTTGTGCCGTTCTTTATCTCTACAATGCCTTTTTCCAGAAGATAGGCAGATTCCACAAGTGACAACTGCAGGCGTTCATTATCAAGAGGCTTGCCGAAAAAGCCATTCTCATAAAGTGTTTTCGAATCCTCTTCATCCCAGACAAGTACTCTGTCTGCCAGCATAGTAGCAGATATTGTTTCCTCAGAGGAGAGGGAAGTATCCATGTTACCTTTTATGTTTTCCTTTTTAATCTCATAATAAGTGATGTCACTTTCTTCATCAACAATGGCAAGCACCATCTGTTTACGGACGTTCTGCGCAGCATTGTATTGTGAAAGCAGGTCTTTCAGAAGCATTGGAATACGTTCCGACCTCACATAAACGAACATCTTTGCCTGGGTCCTTCCGGGATGACCTCCCCTTGGATACACCCTGAAATCCGTCACGCTTGGCTGTACATAATAGCCTCTTTCCCGGAGATCTTTGTAAACGATGTATTTCAGTTCAAAGAATTGCTGTCTTTTTGATGCTTCTGTGAAAAACTCTCCGAATCCAAGGTTGTTCTCGTCCATTGTGATCTCAAGCTTGTTCTTGTAAAGTAAATATGCAGCTTCAACCAGTGTAAGTTCAAGAACATCATCTTTCGGACGACCATAATAGCCGGTATTGTACAGCTCATTGATAGCCTGTTTACCGGATCTGACCCTGTCTTTTACAAGTTTTCCAATCAAAAAATTCACCTGAATTAATAAGAATATAAACGAATGTGTATGGGTTCAAATATTGGGCCATCTATTTAACTATATGGTCATACATCTGTTCATATTATCATGAAATTTGACATCGAACACATAGGTGTAATTGTAAGCGATCCGCTGGAAATGGCACACTGGTATGAAAAAATACTTGGCTTTAACATAAAGTTCGAAGCATCTGACGATGAAAAAGCGGTGGCTTTTATAACAGATTCCAGCGACAGAGTAATGCTGGAACTGGCACAGATACCTGATGTTACAGCTTTGTCCGCGAAAACTGACCATCATCTCCAGTTGCATGTGGCTGTCAAAAGTGATGATCCGGAAAAAGATACGGCCTATCTTGTCAGTAACGGAGCAAAACTCATTGAGAAATGTCCGCTGCGCAGACCCGGCGACTATCTTATAGTGCTGGAAGACCCGTGGGGAAACTGTGTTCAGCTGGTGAAGAGGAATATAAAATTGAATAAAGGTTAACTAATTAAAGGGTTAGTTTCTTAAAATTCTACTCTACATAATAATATCAGGAATAAATACTCTTATGAACTATTCTTCCAGGATGGATTCAGACGGAACTCAGTCATGGAATATCAGATAAACTTGAAGATATAGGTGAAGTTGACGTAGTCATAGGCATACTGACCAAAAATGTCGAGCCCACTATCCTTCATGTAATGAACGTTGTTCGGGAAGGAGTATTACGTTATCTTTCCCAGTACAGGACATTGATAGTAGTATCAGATGGATTCTCTACGGACCGGACGGCAGAACTTGCGGGAATGTTTGAAATAAAGCCCGTACAAAAGCTGGTTGTAGAACAGATGGGTGTTCCCGGGAAAGGAGACGGTATACGTACTGTCATGGAAATTGCCCATGAGATAAATTCAAAAGCTGTTGCCTTTGTTGATGGTGATCTCCTGTCTATAAAAGGAGAATGGATACAGGAAATGGTAATGCCTGTTCTCTATGGAAGAACGGATCTTGTGGTACCGTTTTACGTAAGGGACAAATTTGACGGTGTGATCACAAACAACCTGGCATATCCTTTCACAAAAGCATACTATGGAAGTGACATAAGACAACCGATAGGCGGAGAATTCTGCATTTCCGGGAAACTTATGGAAATCCTCCGCGATCATCCGCTTTTCCCTTCTAACTTCGGGATAGATATTTTTATTACAACAGTTGCTGCAGCTGAAAGAGTTCGTATAAGGGAAGCAATGCTTGGTTTGAAGCTTCATGAATCAACAACCAAGTATCTGGACCCCGAGTCCTCCCTTATACCCATGTTCAGACAGGTAGTGACTACCATGTTCGACCTGGCAGTCTATTACTCGCACAGGAATGAAAGACCTGCAAAAACAGATATATTAGTATCAGATTACTACGGCCCCATCCCCATTCCTGTAGAAGTGAACAGGGAGAAAATGCTGGAAACCGTGGCAACTCGTTATGAGGAATATCACGACTTGTTTGAAAGGACACTGCCTGAGGATATACTGAGGCTTACCAAAGGATTCCCTGAAGGAAAAGCATCACTTGATGCTAAGAACTGGGCTAAGTGTGTATGGTATATGTTCCTGGAATATTCGGAAACAAAGGATGACACACTTATAGATGCCCTGCGTGTACTCTGGCTTGCCAGGTTCGTGGAATTTTACAACGAATGTAAGGACATGGACTTCATTGCGGCTGAAAATGCAATCCGTGATAATGCAGATATATTTGAAGATCTGAAATGTGATATTCTGAAAAAATCATTATGATGCTGAAATAATTAAATTGCTAGTTGAAAAAAACATAGAGATAATAATTCCCTTCGGTCTATTCAGAGATAAGCTTCAGTAACATAGCGATGCATCATTCTGTGGCTATTGAAATAGTAGGCTATCAATTCAATGGAATTGTTCATAAGGTTGATCCATTCATCCTTCCTGTAATAATATTTTGGAATCATGATATATTCCAGTTTATTATAAAGATCATCCAGTTCCATAATTTTGATCTGCTCTGGTGATTCTTCCAATTTTGGTTTTGGACCGATCGCATAACCGGTAACACCTTCCACACACCCTTCAATCCACCAGCCATCAAGTATGCTGAAGTTCACAACACCATTATGAGCTGCCTTCATTCCACTGGTACCGGATGCTTCCAGGGGTTTTTGCGGATTGTTCAACCAGATATCCACACCTGAAACCATCATATGCGCAATGTCCATATCATAATTTTCCAGATACGCTATCTCGATCTCACCTTTAAGTTCTTCTTTATATTGAAATATTCTCTCGATGAACTTTTTGCCCTGTACATCTCTTGGATGCGCTTTTCCTGAAAAGATCAGTTGTATCTTGCCGTTCTCGTTAACTTTCCTGAGCCTTTGAAGGTCAGAAAAAATAAAAGTTGGTCTTTTATATTCTGTGATACGTCTTGCAAAACCTATAGTCAGAGTGTCACAGTCCATATTAGTTTCACATTTGCTATTCACATAATCCAGAAGCTCTTTTTTTGCAAGCTGGTGTGCATCCCATATTTCATTGTCCGGTATACTGCGTACCCTTACAAGCAATTCCGGTTCGTTTGCCCATCCAGGCAAATATTTATCATAAAGTTTTCTGAAATGCTGACATACCCATGTATAGGAATGAACTCCATTTGTAATTGAAGAAAACTTATACCCCGGAAACATTTTCTGGGAAATCTCCCTGTGTCTTTTTGCCACCCCGTTGACATAGTTTGACAGATTCAGGCCAAGAAGGGTCATATTCAATTCATTTTCCCCTCCGTATTTTTTAAGAATATCCAAAGTCACATATCCATCCATGAGATCCTTTACCAGTTCATGACCGAAAACATCATGGCCACTTTCAATAGGTGTATGGGTGGTAAAAACACAGTGCTCTTTAACCCTGTCAGCATTCATATTATTCTGACGCAGGAGTTCAATGGTTAAAAGGCTTGAGTGACCTTCGTTCATGTGATATTTTGAAATAGAATAACCCATGCTGGTAAGTAATTTTACACCGCCTATTCCGAGCACTATCTCCTGTTTAAGACGGTATTTTCTGTCTCCTCCATAAAGACTGTAAGTTATTTCTCTGTCTTCAGGGGAGTTTTCCTCTACATCGGTATCAAGGAATATCACAGGAACTTTTTCTTCGGTATGGCTCACATGTTCATAAAGCCATGCTCTGACCTTCACATCTCTTCTCTGTATCCTGACGCTTACTTCATTTGGCAAGAGTTGCATATATTTTGATGGTGACCAATCATGTTGATGCTCTGTTTGCCTGCCTGAAGGATCAAGTTTCTGCATAAAATAGCCCTTTTTGTTAAGAAGGGTGACGCCAATCAGGGGAAGGCCCAGATCAGCGCTTGTGCGGATAGTATCCCCAGCAAGTATTCCAAGGCCTCCGCTATATGTCGGCATTTCGTTCTTTAATCCGATCTCCATTGAAAAATAAGCGATCTTTCGCTCTCTGGATCCAATGACGTTATTCATGCTGTTCATACACCTTTACGTTATATAAAGCATCTATTGAAATGTTATGTAGAGATTAATAAAAGAAATAAAAAGACCTTTTGCTGAGAATGGTGGTTATGTTCTTATAAGTTCAAGGTCTTTCAAAGCTGCATTCTTTAGTTGTTCCCTTAGATCAGGAACTGCCGAAAGAGCCCGTTTCCAGTCTGGCATCTGTACACTTAGTGGAGTTTCAAGATAGGAATTGCCTGTATTCAGGAGTATTTTAGAGAATACCTCCACATATTTTTCTTCGACATGTCTGTCATATATAAGATCATTACAGACCGCATCTGCATAATGCTGGCGTATCAGATCCTGAGCTGAACGTATATATTTTACATAAAGGCCCTGAATGAAAGCATTGGATATCTGTATACTTGTTGTTTCATTTGTTATACGCAGAAGTGTGAGAACAATGTCATTTACCATTTTGGAAAGACCTTCAGTTATATCCTCTCCGGTATCTTTGTGTTTGTGATCATAAAATCCGAGATCTGTCTGGCAGGTGCGCTTCAACGAACTGTTCCTGTAAACTTCTGCAAGCAAACCAACCTCCAGACCCCAGTCAGATGGGAATCTTAAGTGAAGGGCCAGGTCGGATGTTAGTGCAAATTCCCCTGCCAGTATGTATCTGAATGCCCGAAGGTAGTCTATCACCTGAGACCTGCAACCTACGTCTTTTTGTAATGCATCGATGAAAGGCCTGACAAAAAGACGGACTACCCTTCCATACATCATTCTGTTGTCCTTGTTAATGCGGGCATAGTATCCTTTGTTGAAGAGAAAGTTAAGTTTTGGATTTATTATCGGATAAAGTAATTTTGCAGGGAAATCTTTTGTATAAGTTACTATATCTGCATCATGAAGCGCAATTGCATATGAATTAAGACTTGCAATTCCAATTGCTATCCATACATCTTTTCCTTTTCCTTTGAACTGAGAAATATTCAGATCCTTTTCTTTCATTTCCTCTATTACTTTTGTTACACTTGGACCGTTACACCACACAATAATATGGTTCAGGTCCAGATTAGAAAAGAAGCTGACTACTTCTTCATATTGTTCTTTGTTGTCTGCAGCCAGTGAGATTATTACCTCGCCGATAAAATTGCATTTGTTCAATTCGTATACTATATTTGAAAGGCTGGGGCTCTCTATTTCTTTGTATAACATTGGAATTATTAACACAGAACGTCTGCTTGTTGCTAATTCCTGTAAATGATGCAACATCAGGTCACTGTCTTGTGAGAAATCATGTATTGTGGTTATCTTTTCCTGGTAAAAGTCCATTATTTATCACTCCCTTTATCCCCTCAGTTCCCAGACATCATTGAACTATATTGTGGATTCATTAACCGCTGATCTGAATTTATTTGAAAGAATAGTTATTGTTCAACTTGTTGGCAATATTCCTGTAAGCACGAATATACTCTGCATGAGGCCATATCAGAGGCATTGTAACATATGCCAGACCATCTTGCCATTTTGGATGGGAACGTACATTTTCTATCATGGTCATTTTACTGTCCCTGAGTATTTTTGCATTAGTATAATCTTCTATCCACAGTTCGAATCTCTCAATAGTTGAAATATGTTCGGGTAACATGTGATTATGAGCCATATCTACCACCCATCCCAGATACAGTTCTGCCATGTCAAGGTTGTCGATTTCAGCATAGTGATTGGCCAGTTGACACGTAAAATGGCACCATGGACCGTATCCTCCATTATTACGGCCCCAGTATTCAGGATACCTGTTAAGGCCACCTATCTCTGAATCCCATAGTCTTTCATGTATTCTTTTTACAGTTGATTTGATCTTTACATCGTGGTCACTAACAAGTTCAAAGTAAGCCGGTGAATATTCAACTACGTCCACATCAATAACGGTAGATGCAAAAGCATCATATCCTATAGGTTTGCTGTTACGGTCTTTTATCCTGATACATTTGATAAAGGATCGTCTTCTGGGACTGTATAGACGGGTTAGAATTGCCTCCTTTATCTTTTCTGCCTCTACCTGCCATTCGGCAACATCCTTTCCAATGGCCTCACCCATTCTTACGGCTGCCAGTATTCCTGCACAACAGGCACAATTCGCATAGATCTCAAAACCATGCTCGTATGCGGGATATTCATGGATACTGTTAACAGTATGAATTAATTCTACTTCCTCATTTTTATTCATGAGAATGAATTCAACGGCTTTTTCTATCTGTTCCCAGTATTTTTCCACAAAATCCCTGTCTGCCATCTCATCAAAAAATGAGGCACCTGTGGCTTCAAAATATTTGCCCATGGCAAAAAGTACAAGCCCGTTGCCATCTATCTGCAGATCTTTGTAACTTGCATCATTCCCGTCAACGTCATATCTCTGGGAGAATTCTCCAAGTGGTTTCTGTGCATTGAGAACAAATTCGAGTCCCTTTTTAGCTTCATCAAGCAATCCCGCAGCTACGGCCCCGAGAATATCAACAGAATGGTCCCTTGGATAAATGAATGGATAACGGGTGCCGGGCGGACTTGCGTAGAAACCTCCTTTTTTATGCTGGTTTTCTTTTAATATTTTGACACTGTTTTCATATATTTTGGCAGCCTCTGGATAATTCAAAAAAAATCACTCCTGCTCTTCAATATTTTCTACCTTGTACACAGAAAAGGCATGGTCCAGTATTGCACTGACCTGTTCTTTTGTCATTCTGGCTTTTTCAATGGCTTCTTCATTGTAAACTTTAACGTTGTTCACAACCGACTTGCTGCCTACATTGTACATACGTGATCCGGCAAGTTCAGCACGGCGTTTGCTATAACTGTTATGAAGTATTCCAAGTACGCTGGAAAGGGCCGGATAATTCCAGGCTTTATCTGATTCTTCTTTCTTCCTGTTCACGTGATTTATCAGGTCATTGAACTGACGAGGTGTTTCACCATAGATATTGTTGAAATCTATCAATTCATTGGAAAAGGGACAGATCGGCAGATAAAGGATGTCATCTTCCCAGGCACCTTCAAATCCGGGACCTTCTATTTCAGCGAGTTCATATCCAATGGTATATAACCACTGACAGGTTTTTTCAACTCCTGCAGTATTCACCATTTCAACTATTCCTATCAAAAATGCCTTTGGAAGTATGTTCTTTAATCTGATCATTTCTCATCCCACTCTCTTTAATGATTGCGACGCAATGTAATTTAGGAATTCAGTTCCTACACTGAATACTATTTTTATGCAAGTCTGATTTAAACTCTATTTTGCGTCTTTTAGATATACTATTAGTGTAGAGAGTATAAATAATTTAAATAAAAATTTCAACAATCCATATTAAAATAAAAGGCTAGCTACTAAAATAAAAACAAAAGAGAAATTAATATAAGCTTATTTAAGAAGCTTTGTTATTGCCAGGTTCCATCCAACAGGACCGATACCTTCAACTCTGTTAATGTTCTCATCAGTTATTTTCGGATCATGTTTCTTGCCGGGTTTCTGTACAAGGAATGGAACATCTACGGTTTTCAGCATGGGATAATCATTAAGACTGTCACCAAGTCCCACAGATTTGACATCTCCGAATTGTTTGCGGTATATCTGTGTGAGAATACGGACCGCTTTACCTTTATCATTATCACCTATTATGTGCCAGTATCTTCCACCGCGCGTATAGTTGAGTCCATTTGCCTCGATGTCCTTTATAAGTTTTTCAGCATCGTTTTCATTTCCTTCGAGCTTGAAAGCTTCGTCATATTCTCTCTGTTTTGCAAGACAGGCAGCTTCTCTGTCAAGTCCGGTATCTTCGCTGACCTCTTCATCGGTCATATCACCAAAGCCAATTATTTCAAAGTCTTCTGATGCAGCTATGTTCAAAAGAACATTTCTGAGAAGGCCATATTCCGTACCAAGTTCGATGACATCATATTTATCCGTAGATACGGATGAAACAAAATCAACATCAAAATAACCATGCGGAATAAAAATAGCCCCACCATTCTCAGATATGAAAGGGTGTCTCACATCCAGCTCATCCACATAGACCTCAATCTCTGCCCTTGTCTTGCTGGTACAGAATATGAGAGGTATATCTTTTTCTTTCAGTATATTGATAGCCGGCATTGCAGCTTCATATGAATATGTGTCGTGGTCCACCAGAGTTCCGTCAAGATCTGTAAAAACGATGTATTGCATGTATCTACTCCCTTTCAGTGATGCTGTAGTTTTTGTAGGGAATAATTGTTAAATTATTGGGTGGGAAACACTGATTTCATCGATTTTCTACCACAAAATCCACAAAACTGGCCGCAAATTCCCTGTAGGAACTTGCAACAAGATGTGCATAACATCCAAGTGTGTTATTGACCGTAAGTCCGTCCCAGCCATCGATTATGCCTGTTCCCCTGGAGAGTTTGATAGTGAATTTTGCATCTTTCGGGAGTTCGGTTACCTCTGAGTGGTGGAACTCATGGCCCCGGAAGGCGTTACCTGTTCTGCCTATTACGGAATCCGTTGCCATTGAACCGATATTGTAGCTGACCACACGTTTATGGCCCATGAGGGTGTGGCCTGGAAGTGCGCCAACCATGTCGTGGGTGGATTCAGGCATGTGTGCCATGTTATGAGTTCCCTGCCCTTTAACTCCGGTGCTGAGCTTCTCGGTCAGGTACATCAGACCACCGCATTCGGCATAGATCGGTAAACCGGAGCGTGATGCCTCAAGGATATCCTCTCTCATGGAGACATTGTTCTCCAGTTCTGCGGCGAAAAGTTCGGGATAGCCGCCGCCAAGGTAGAGCCCGTCAACATCCGGGAGTTTTTTGTCATGAACTGGACTGAAGTATTTGATATCGGCTCCTGCCAGTTCGAGCAGTTCGAGATTATCATGGTAATAAAAGTTGAATGCCTCATCAAGGGCAACACCAATAATAGGTGGTTTACCTTCCATCTCATGTGGCATGAAAACGGTCTTTGAGGGACGTTCAAGAGCAGGGGATGAATGTGCTATTTCCAGCAGACGGTCTATGCGGATACCATACTTAATGGTGTTCTTAATAAATTCGATCCTCTCATCATAATTATCGGCACGGCGTCGTTCCTCTATTGCAGGAACAAGCCCCAGGTGCCTCATTGATATCTTCATGGAATTATTGCGATGGATCACACCGATGACCGGGATGCCTGTATAGTGTTCAATGGCCTCAGTGGCTTTTTTAGTGTGCCTCTGACCGCCGATATTATTGAGTATAACACCTGCGATGTTTACATCCTTATCGAAATCTTTGAAACCATTTACAAGTGCAGCAGCCGAGCGGGTTATACTCCTGGCATTTACGATCAGTATAACAGAACATTGCAGTATCTTGGCTATCTGTGCAGTGCTGCCCGTATCCGTAAAACTGTCAAATCCTTCATACAGGCCCCGTACGCCCTCGATTATGGCGATATCCGCATCCTCTTCAACCTCTGCACCATGAATGAAAACATCCCTGACGCCTTCATCATCCATAAGGAATCCATCAATATTACGTGCTCTGCGGCCGGTTATCTCGGAATAGTAACTGGGATCGATATAATCCAGACCCACCTTATATGGCTGGACCTTGTAACCTGCTTCCGTAAGGGCTGCAAGCAGACCAATTGTAATAGTAGTTTTGCCGGAGGATGAACTGCCTGCAGACAGCAGAATCCGTGGAATATCTTTTTTTCCGGCTTCATAGGACGTCTTGCTCATATTGATCATGTCCTGACATTGGCTTTATCGTGTAAGCTCGCGCAGTCTTTCATCTTCAAGTGATGAAGGCATAACAGAGCTGCCATTTGACATGATAGTATGTGCAAGTTCACGATAAACGGAAGCTACAGATGAATCCGGAGCTTTTTCAAGCACAGAGAAACCGTCTCTCTCGCAATCCTGAACGATCTGCTCCTTTGGTATGAATGCCATGAGCTTGCTGCCGATCTCTTCTGAGAACTTCTTTACTATATCCTCTTCCCTGGTAACACTTCTGGAATTACAGATGATCCCGGAAAGTGGAGTGTTTATTTTTGAAAGCCCTTTACAGATATTGTTAGCCGCATAAAGTGGCATGTATTCACCTGATGTCAGGATGTAAGCTTCGTTCACAAGTCCTTTACGTATCGGGGCTACAAAACCACCACATACTATGTCGCCGGGTACATCATAGATGATAAGATCCATGTCATCGATGGACTTGCATACTTTCCTTAGCTTCTGGATGGCAACAATTATACCGCGACCTGCGCAACCTATACCTGGCTCAGGACCGCCTACTTCCACACATTGTACACCTTTGTAACCTTCGTGAACTATATCTTCTTCCTTGACATCGATCTTCTGCCTCAGAAGGTCAAGAATGGTTTGTATCCTCTTACCCCCAAGAAGTGTAATGGATGAATCACTTTTAGGATCACATCCGATTATCATAACTTTGTAACCTTCATCCGCACATGCTGCAGCAACATTGGAAGCAGTACTGGACTTTCCGATGCCACCTTTTCCGTAGATCGCTATCCTCTTCTGTGCCATCAGGATTCCTCCTGACTATCGTTAAGCCTGTCCTTTGCAAGCTCGCGCATAGTAGCACCGAACTCTGATTCCACGATATGACTTACACCAAGTGTCTTAGGGTGCAGATCGATCTCAACAACAACATGGTCGTGTCCCATGTCCTTTAAAGGGAACACCTGTCTGGGACCGTTTGTTACGGAAATAACTTCCATTTCCTTTAGATTGTCCATGGGTATTGCATGAGGAACGCCTGTTATGACCACAAGTTCAAAGTCGCTGTATTTATCAGCTATCAGCTTGCTGACCTTTTCGCCTGTTATTGGGTACTCGTCCATTCCGCCGATGATCTCATGAATAGGAACTCCTTTTTCCTTAAAATCGTTCATAATATTTGTTGCATGATTACGGACACGGGGCAGACCTAGGTTTTCATCTACATTTGCCATATTGATGATGTTCTCATCAACCCCGAGTTCTTTAGCCACTTCATTTATGGCAACGGTGATATCAGCGAACATATAGCCGGTTTCTTTCTTGGCATTCATGATGGTAAGACACTTTTTGCCTTCCTTAAGGCAGTCGATAAGCTTCCCGGCAACTTTGTACTTCAGATCCCCGCGTGAAGGAACAAGATATTCCTTACTTGCCGCACCATGACGTTTCTCAACATTGGTTGCTTCAGTCAGCAGGACCTTCTGTCTTCCAAGCTCTTCTTCATCGATTACACCGGCCTCAAAAGCCGATTCCAGAGCTATCAGTACCCCTTTGGTATTATTCGGATAACCGGCATGAACTTCAACTTCTATTACGGGTACTTCCAGGTTCGCATCCTGTACAGGCTCACGCAGTTCCTCACCGATGATCATACTGGCACATGTACCGACTACACCGATGAGCTTTGGATCGAACATCTCATTTACTTTGCAGAGCAGGGAAGAAAGCTCATCTCTTCCTCCGAATACAAAACCGTTCTCATCAAGTGCTGTGGTTACGACATGTATACCATCCTCTTCAAGAAGTCTTGCATGTTTGAATGAACAACCCGGAGGACCGTGAAGTATCGCAACATCAACATTCAGGTCACGCAGTGTGTATAACGCAGCAACGATAGAACTTGGCCGCGGGTGTATGATAGAAATATCGTTTTCCGCCATATGGATCACTTCTATTTGTGTATGTTTAGATTTATGATTGTTATAATTGTTAGATTTAGTAATAAATAGTATACTTTACATCCATGTATTTTTCTGCACTATCTTGTCTTTTATGATATAAAAGAGCTAATCATAATAAAAAATCAAAGATAAAATAGGTTTTAATTCCTGGCATTTACCTGAAACATTTTACACATGAAAGAACAATGTCATTTTCAGAAGACATTCTGACCGCAGCCTTCAATCCTTCTTCAAGACCCGAAGCATAAGATACATTTTCACTGTTTATCTTTTGCATCCTTTCACCAACAAGGATGATCCTGTCCATATCCCTTCCACGTCTTAGCAAAAATTCGGAAACATCTTCAGGTGACAATCCCTCACAAACCTGAGCAGCTTCTTCCCCGAGAAGCATTATTATTCCGGAAGGATTGCTCACGACTTTTGTCAGGGCATAATCCAGGGAACGTTCTGCAGAATGTATATCCATGCCGGAATTGGAGTTATCAATAATCTTTCTTCCCGATATCTCCTTTTCCTGCATCCTTCCATTAAGTCCCTTAAAGGAAGTGATAACGTCTGAAATATCCTCTGAAGACACATTCATCCACTTTGCCACGGAGGCAGATACCGCGAAAGCTGTTGCATATGATCCTGGATTATAATAAGGGGATAATACCGAAGAAAAACTTCCTTCTTTTTGTTTCAGGATCAAACTTGTATCATTGATCTCAGCCATCAGGTCGGCATCTGAAATTTCGGGAGCATTGTATTCCGAATCTCCAAAGGTGAAAAAGATTCTGTTATTCTTTTTTGCCATATATTGAGCTTTTTTATCTCTTACATTAAGGAAGAAGATCTCTTTTTCATTACTATGGGAAAGTGCACTCATCTTTGCATCACTTGCCCTTGAACTTGAAGCTGCTATCAGATAATCAGGTTCAAGTGTGGTTATGACCCCCACATCGGCAACACCTGTCAGACCGATGGAAACTTCAAATATATAACAATCTGCTTTGATCCTCTTCTCGTCAAGAAGGTCCATTGCAAGTAATATACTTCCCGGAGCTATACTCAGGCCGAGATTGATAATCATTGAATTGCCCTGTTCCCAGAGCTCAAGTCCTCTGGATGTATGAAGTATTACTTTCATCCTCCTTGAAAGCATTTCTGCAAGCAGGGATGCAGAACTTGTCTTGGCCTTTGAACCTGTGATCTCTATCACAGTAGCGTCTTCAAAACATGATTTCATTGACAATATAGTTCCTACTGTCCTGTGATGTGTTATGATCTCAATGCCTTTATCTCCTGCATCTTCAAGCATCGGATACATAGGATCAAGATGTGCCGGACTGACAAGAATATAGAAATCATTTGCAGGAAGCGGATCTTTTGACGTGGTAATCCTATATTCAGATTCCAGATCTGAAAGTATATTATCTTCAACCGTTCCGTAAACGTCTATTGCAGCAACATTGAATCCAAGTTCTGCAAGCTTTTTAGCAATTATGATGCCGGCATGTGTTAGGTCCAGTACCGCAATTGTACGGGAATTACCATCTGGTGTGAACATAGTTCATAGAGATATTAATAACACGGACAAAAGAGAAAACAGGCTTGATGACCGGATAAAGAACAATAAGAACGGGAACCAATTGTTCCCTTATATCATCTCATCGTCTTCTTCGTCATCCTTATAGCTGTCAGATCCCTGCATTGCAGCATAGATTGAGTCGATTCCATCAAGCCACTCAGCAACAAGACCGTAAGGGACGTCTTCAAGTGTCTTTTCAGATAATTCCTTTCCGTTAAGGACCAGGGCACCGATCTCAGCCACAGTGCCAAGAGCAATTTCAATATCTTCTGATGCTTCTGCTTCAAGAGCAACTTTTATAAGATCTTCAATGTTAGCATTTTCATCGAAATCTCCGGCCAGATAAGCTTCAAATGCAGCAAAACTACCCATCAGTGATGTCTGAAGGGATACGATCATGAGGTCTGCATCCTCTGAGATAGGATCTATCTCCGCAAGGGCAATGTCTCTTATCTGAGCAATATATTCCATTGCGTTTTCCTGAGATATCTGTTCCCTGTCGTATTTTGCTATGATCTTCAGACATGCAAGGATTATATCATCCTCCATGTTGACAAAGATCGCTCCTTCCTTACCCTGTGGTTCATCAGATTCTTCGAATTTAAAACCGCTTTCCTTAACTTTTTCTATCCAGTTATTCCAGCGTTTAGCCGTATAAAAATCATGATGGAATACATCACCTTCCGTCCCTGACATTCAATTACCTCTCCATGATAATGTAATAACAAATTTAATTTTTAATTGAAATTCAAATTATATTCAATTTTTATCTTTCACTTATTCCTACGATTTGCTTTTTATATAAAAGATGTTCGCAATGAAGTTAGAGTTTCAGTTCCACCTTTTTTAATGAGCAACCCTGGACCATACTTTCATCCATAGCTCCGAGCACTTTAATAACAGTACATTTATCTCCTTCTTTGAGACCTTCAGGATAGAGGATATCATATACCTTATCATCAAAATCCGTACACTTAGGAGCTTCATAGCTTATTTTTGAACCTACGACAGCTTTTCTGGAGTCAATTGCCGCAACAATTGGGGAGTTTTCAACCTCAACTGTAAATACTCCTCCCTCATGTATGAAACAATCATGAACTGTATCTCCTCTTCGTTTCACAACACGGTATTTACGACCCGGTTCAAGATTCATGCAGGTCCGTTTCAGCTTGCATTTGTTACACTCGCGAGACTCACCCATGAATATGAAATCTTCGCCTTCTTTTGCAAGCCTTGAACCGATAAGTGTAATGGTAGTATCGTTATCTGTCATGTAATCACCTTGATCAATAAGATATGAATATCATTTATGAAAATATCATGTAATAACTTTTGTTAAACGTGCGACCTTCTCAGCAGCATCGGGTGTAAGGCCTGCACCAAGTATGGTATATCTTTCCGGACGTATTTTGTGTGCAACAAGAAGCGCCTCTAATATATATCTATCTTCTATGCCAAGATCACTTGCTGTGGTAGGTGCTCCTATTATATCCAGACAATCTTTTATCTTTCTCCAGTCTCCGCCATGCAGATACATCATCATTATGGTACCCACACCGCATTGTTCACCATGAAGAGCCGGCCTTGGTGCAACCATGTCAAGTGCATGGCTGAACATATGTTCCGAACCTGATGCGGGTCTTGATGAACCTGCAATACTCATTGCAACACCACTCGATACAAGAGCCTTTACAACGATTCTGACCGAACTTTCAAGATCTGGTTTGATGTCGCCGGGAGAATCCATCAATATCTGTGCGGTCATCCTTGAAAGTGCTGCGGCATACTCACTGAAAGGTTCGTTCCTTAACCTGTGTGCCAGTTCCCAGTCAAGGACCGCGGTATAGTTTGAGATAATATCCCCGCATCCTGCAGCAAGCAAACGATAGGGTGCGCATTTGATGATCTCTGTGTCCGCTATGACCGCAATGGGAGCATTGACTTCTATGGAACATTTCTTACCCTTGTCGTGTATCGAAGCTCTGGAAGATACAATACCATCATGTGATGCAGCAGTGGGCATACTTATGAATGGAAGGTCAAGTTGTGTGGCTGCAAGTTTTGCAACATCAATGGATTTACCACTTCCCACTCCTATAAGATAGCTGGAATTTGCTTCTTTTGCCTTAGATACTATCTTGTTCACCTCTTCCATGCTTGCTTCTTTAGAAGCTGCGATAACAGGATCGAAACCACATTCTTCAAGCAGGTCATTTACAATATCGCCGGCTATTTTCTTAGTGTTCTCTCCTGTAACAATAAAAGCACCTTTGCGGAGTTTCAGATCATTGCAAATATCCTTCAGATCATATATTACATCAGGACCTACAACAACGTCCCTTGGTAATTGCATCCATTTTTTTTTGCCTTTTGTGGGGATCAACTCTATTACCTGCCAGACTAATGATTGGATTGTACGAATTGTGATGTTCTTTTTATACGTTTGAATATAAATGCCAGCCTGCAAAGCTGCAGATCTTTGTGAACAGCAGGCCTTTTTGAAATGAGAAATTTTTTGACGAATTTCTACATTTCCCATAAGTTATTAAATCTTAGTTGTATTAGGATATTCCTGTATTATGTTTCCACTGTGATTATAATGTCATTCATAGATAAAGTTACCCGATTCATAAATGAATATTACATCGATCCTATTCTGTACGATAGTGGTTACAACATAGTTAATACTATTACATGGGCTATATTGCTGGGAATATGCATTTTCGGTGTTGTAAAGCTGTTGAAAAAAATGGATATTGATATTGACGACAGGTTCACAGTATCTGTTATACCTTTTATCCTTGCAGGTTCATCTCTCAGGGTCATTGAGGATACAGGAATACTTGAACCACCTGCAAGTTATCTGTTTATAACTCCCAACATCTATTTTGTGGTGTTTGCGGTCACAGTGTTCTTCCTTGTTATTTCAAAATGGATCGTAAAACTAAAAGGAACGGGTAACTATCGGAAGAACTTCGCAGGCTTTGGAATTGCATGGTTCCTGCTAAACCTTTTGATTCTACTGTATCTTGAAGATCTGGCACTTCCCTGGGTTCCTGTATTTGTGATAGGTGCTGCAAGTATCATTGTGTATCTGACGAAATTATTACTCGATCATATTGGTCTTGATCTTCTCCAAAGTAAAATAAACATGGCAATTCTTTGGGTACATCTCATGGATGCATCATCCACGATTGCAGGGATAGATTTTCTTGGATATTATGAGAAACATGTGGTTCCATCCTATCTTATTGAACTCACAGGTACAGCTTTTGTCATGTACCCGTTAAAACTATTTATATTCGTTCCGGTATT
>JAASSR010000092.1 GCA_021767785.1 Methanolobus sp. | reverse complement strand
ATCTGTCCGATCTTTGTGTTCATTCCTGTGGCAGTGACCACAGCTTTACATTTTCCATGTACTATCTGAGTTCCGGCAAAAATATTCTCTTTCTCGTTCTTTCCGACAGGAACGCTTTCTCCTGTAAGTGCGGATTCATCGATCCTGAGCGCAACGGTCTCAAAAACAAATGCATCAGCAGGAATCTTATCCCCTGTTTCCAGAACAAGGACATCTCCGGGAACAATTTCTTTTGTGGATGTCTTTTTCAGTTTCCCGTCTCTCAGCACAGTTGTTTCAGGTTCCACTATGTTTTTGAGAGCTTCCATTGCCTTTTCTGCTCTGTACTCCTGTATAAAGCCGAGTACAATGACAACAGCTATGGTAAACATTATTACCCAGAAATCTACAGTTTCACCTATTATAAGAGAAATGACAGCTGCAGCTATGAGTACCCAGACTATAAGGTTCACGAATTGACCGGCAAAGACCTTCAGGGCCGTTATCTTTTCCCTTTCTTCAAGTTCGTTCCTGCCATAACTATCCAGTCTTTCGCTGGCTTCCTGTCCTGACAGTCCTTTACTGGAGCTTCCATATTCTTCGAATATGTCGTCAATCTCCGAAAGTTCTGGTTCCACTTTTATTATTACTCCCCTGGCTATTCTGTTAAAGTGATTATAGTGACACAGCTTTATATCTCTTTTAATCCACTGGCAAAATCCACGGATATATAATTATCTTCGCTCATGCAGACATTGGAAGCAAAATCCATAGCCTTGCCTATGATAGTATCCCATGTATCTTCTGAAATATCCCTTAAGGTCCTGATATTTTTCCTGTGAAACATGTAGGCTATACCTGCGTTGAAACTGTCCCCTGCACCTATGGTGCTGATTGTTTCGACCACATGTGTGCTGTAGTATTTTGAAAGGGCAGGTGTCTCCAGATACACTCCTTCTGAACCTGCTGTATATATCAGATGCTCACATCCGTTATTATTTACGAGTTCGTACGCATCTTTTGAATTGCTGCAACCAGCTATCTTATTCATGTCCTCATCTGATGCTCTTACTATGTCCGAATATGCTATATTTTGCAATATAAGCGGTTTTAACTCTTCAATTATAGGTATCTGAAAATCCCTGATATTCGGGTCGTAAAGGACAATTGAACCAGCTTTGTCAGCAACAGACAGGATTTCTTCCAATTTTTCCCGGCAGTTTTTTGTGACAGCCATTATAGAGCCGAATAGCAGAATGTCATCAGGCATTATATTCAACTTTGAAACGTCAATATCAAGCCGCTTTTTTGGGAAGATCTCATAGAAATCGTATGCTGCATCTTTCTGCTCATTTATAAACGCAAGTGCCAGCGGAGATAAGCCTTTATATCGATAGATATGTTTCGTGATCACTTTATTCTTATTCAGAAATCTGGAGATGATATTTCCGATATTATCTGTGGCAAATTCGCTAATAAATGTCACAGGAATATTTGCCCTCCCCAGTGAGACGGAAGTATTGAGCATAGCTCCTCCGGGACACGCAGCAACAGTTCGTCCTTTTTTAAAAATTATATCATAGAATGTTTCACTGATTGAAAAGATTTGAGATATAATGTCACCTGCCGTATTTTTTTATTGCTCATCGGTGATGTCTTCAAGTACACCCTGGTAATAGATTACGTTCCCTTTTTCATCCCTCATTATGGCCGTTCTTTCTTCCACAAGTCTGATGTGTCCTTTTTTAGTTATTATCCGGTATTTCTGTTTAAAATCATTAGCTCCTTCAAGTGCATTTTCTGTAAGTTCCAGATAGGCGCGTTCTTCATCGTCGGGATGAATAAGGTCCTTGAATGTCAGTTTACCTGAAGTAAAGTCCTCTGCTTTGTATCCGAATCTTTCAATTGCCCTGGAAATGAACTCTACATTTCCTTTTTCTTCCGGACTTCTCAGGAAAGCTATGATACCGGTATTGTCTACAAGTCCTTCAAGGGCTTTCACCCGAAGTTCTGTTCTTTTTTGAAGATCCATTGGCTCTGCTTTATCTGTATCTGATCTTCTGTTAAGGCGATCTTCTTTCTGATCATACTTGTTCAATTTGTCAAATCCTGTATCTGGACTGATAATAACCCCTCCTCATAAACTGTGGATACTATTCTTATTCTACTCTTATCCAATAATTTAAGTAGTTTTGTTTGAAGGATCTGTTAGTTCTGCTGCCATGTTTTTTTCTTTATACCTGATGGACATTTCCAGCATTATTGGAGAAATTATGATGGATACTACCACCATCAGTACGATGGCTGCGAATACCTCGTTACTTATTATTCCAAGTTCTTTCCCAATTGCTATCACTACAAGTTCGACACCTGCACGGGGCATCATACCGATCCCGAATATAAGACTGTCAATAGAACTGAAACCAACAAGTTTTGTTCCAATGAAACCACCTATTAATTTTCCTGAAAGGGCAAGCACAACAACAAGAATTGTAAAAATGCCTGCGGTACCCAATACTTCTGTCTCGATCGAAAGTCCTATGAATGCAAAAAAAAGCGGTGTAAAGAATCCATAGGCAATACCATTTACTTTTTTCTGTACAGTTTCTATCTTGGCAAGGGGGAGATCAGAGAGTATTGCTCCTCCTAAGAAAGCTCCGATAACCGCATGTAAACCGAATATCTCTGAAAGGTATGCCGACAGCAATGCAATAATAATGACAAAAGAGAATAGTGATTCTTTGGTGTGCATTTTCTGTATATACTCAAAAAGCTGAGGAAAGACCTTCCACCCAAGAATAGCCATAATGATAACAAATGCAATTATTTTTCCTAATATTATAAGTGTGTGAATTCCGGAAGGAAACTGGTTGAGAGTTGCAACTGATACTACAAGGGATAGCAGGAAAATTCCTATTATGTCATCAAAGATAGCTGACGTCAGCATCATAGCTCCAGGTTTGCTTGAAAGGTAATCGGTATCTATCAGGGTCTTAACTACAACACTGATACTTGTAGGGCTGAAAGCAACTGCCATGAAAAGACTTTCTGTAAAACCAAAACCGAACATCTTACCCAGGAAGAATCCAAAAGCAAATGCCATCATTATTTGGGATAGTGTAGGTATGAGTGCGCTTGCAGATGTAGCTTTAAGGTCTTTAACATGGACCTCTTTATAACCCGCAGTGAAAAGAAGGAATATTGCTCCAAGCTCTCCGAAGAATTCAAGTGTTGTTATATCATCAGGTTTTAGGACAAGGGCAAATATTAGTCCCGCTCCAATTTCTCCTATTATTCCCGGAAGCCCTGATCTTTCACAAATCTCACTGAGTATTCTTGCGAGAAACAGTATGAGCAGTATTTGAAGAAGTATTTCCATTGTTTATTTTCTCCTCAGCTCATATATTTTTCTGAGAAGATCGGATTTTGAAAGTACTCCTGTCAGTTTTTTATTTTGTACCACACACATCCGATCGATATGATGTTTGATCATCAGATCGGCAGCATCACAGAGACTGGCGTCCGGGGGTACAGTCACCGGATGGTGTACCATAAGGGTAGCTGCCTGTTCACTCAATGCTTTGATAGCCATAAGATGTGTATGATGGCTTCTGTGACTTCTTTCAAAAAATAGTAGTTCAAGTATATTATCCTGTTCAATGACTCCCACGAGTTCATCATTTAAATCAAGGACAGGATAACTGTGATATGGTGTGTTTATCATCAGCTCGATGATATTCTCGATGGTTTCGGTATCTTTTACAGTAATAACTTCTCTTGACATTACCTGGCTGACAGTAATATCCGCACAGATATCAGATATTTTTGTCCTGTCTCTGGGACAGTCTTCAATGCTCTGTTTTTCAGATTTTCTTTTATTTATATCCAAAACATCATCTTCATTTAGAGTCGTATGAGCCGATTGAATAATATGAAAAACGTTTGTTTAAAAAGTATCTCTGGAGAAAGAACTCCAGTATGGAAAAAATAAGTAAGTATCGGTTTTTATTTACTTAATGTAAAGACCGCACTTGCATGCACCACGTCTTTCGACATCTCTGGCTCTTGCAGCACACGGACAGATTATCTTCTTGTCCTTTTCCTTGTCTCCTGTTCTTTTCTGGCAGAAACAGTACCATTCTCCATACTGTCTTTTATTGTTGCAAATACCTTTTACTGCGGTTGTGATTACATCCCAGTCGGAATTGAGCCTGTATCCTGTTTGCTCTGCGTTTTTCTTGGATCTTTCATAAAATTCAGCTTCTAGATCATTTTCGAATCTCATAGTAACACTCTCGTTATTTCATTTGAACATTCATTTTCACGAATTTAAGATTTTGCATTCTCTTTTGCCATTTCGCCAAGCTTGAATCCTATTTCTCTACAGGTCTTTTTATCTTCTTCATAGGGCCTGAATTTCACCTGCATACTTTCCATGGCAAGCTCGAATTTAGCGCTCTCAAGTTCTTTTTCCATTCCCTTGACAGCTCCTCCTCCCCAACCGTATGAGCCGAACAGGAAGTATTTCTTGCCTCTGGGACGCAGTCCTTTCATGTATGTCAGGAAACCTGATAATGTGTAGAACATATTGTTGTTCATTGTAGGGGATCCGATAGCAACGACAGATGAATCCATGAGTTCTTTCATTGTCATGCTCCAGTCATTCTTACGCAGGTGCCTCAGGCGAACTTCCACTCCTGATGATCTTGCGCCTTCTACGATCTCCATTGCCATTTTTTCTGTGCTGCCCCACATTGTATCGTAGATAACAATGACTTTTGGAAGAGCTTCTCCACTTGCCCATTTGAAATATTCCCCGATAACCCTGGAAACATCTTTCCTCCATATTACACCATGTGCAGGAGCAATCATTTTAGGCTTAACATCAAGTTCTTTTAGCTTGTCCACATATTTGAGTACCTGGGATCCGAAAGGCATCAGGATATTGGCGTAATAAATGCCGGCATCATCCATAACATCATCAACTTCGTCATCAAAACGCTTTGAGGTTGCTATATGTTGTCCGAAGGCATCATTTGAAAAGAGTATTCTGTCTTCTTTGACATAGGTCTGCATGCTGTCAGGCCAGTGCAGCATTGTTGCTTCGATGAACATCAAAGTCCGATTTCCAAGGTCCAGCTCATCTCCGGTCTTTACAACCTGCAGATCCCAGTCATCAAAACCTTCTTCCCTGTAATATTCTGAAAGACCTTTCTGGCCTTTGGATGAAGCAAATAATTTTGCATCAGGTGCGATCTCTAAAATGGATGATATGGAACTGGAATGGTCCATTTCCACGTGGTTTGAAATAACGTAATCTATTTTTGAAGGATCAATTATCTTGCTGATGCGTTTGATCATCTCTCCTGAAAAAGGTGCTTTTACGGTATCGATGAGAGCAATTTTTTCATCGACTATAAGATACGCATTATAACTTCCTCCTTTTGGTGTTTCATATCCGTGGAAGTCGCGCAGATTCCAGTCAACCACACCCACCCAGTAGATACCTTTGGCAAGTTCCAGTGGTTTGTAATCATCCATAAATATATCTCCTTTTTATGTCTGCATCCTGAACTGTGTTGCTTCATCAAGCAATTCATCAATTATTCTGTAATGTCCCCGTTCAGCAGCAGCCACATTCTCAAAGAATCTACGTTGCTCTTCATCTTCTGCTCTTTTTGCAAGTTCGGTATAGAAATATTCGCTCTTGTGTTCAAATCTCAGAGCAGCTAGAAGGATACCTATCTCATGCAGTTTTTCATCTGAGAACTCTTCTGTAAAGGATGCCTCAAATTTAGGATAATGGAACTCTACCTCAGGAACATTTTTGCTTTCTCTGTATTGCTGCAGATAACTTGCATGTTTCTTTTCTTCATCTGCAAGGAACATGTAGAGCTCACTTGCAGTTTCATTTTTCATAACTGATGCCTTTTCGGAATAATACTCCATTCCCTCTTCCTCAAGCTCGATGGCCATTCCTATGGCTTCGTCAAGTGATTCAAGTTTATCAAGCTCTTCTGCGATCTCTTTTAGTATATCTTTCATTTCAGAATCTCCTTTAGAGCAATAGCTGTCTAAATCAAATTTCCAGCGTTCTTTTTTGAACGAGGATAAAAACCCACTGTATCAAATCTTATCTGATTCTGACTTAATATACCTTTCGAGCTTAATTTCTACTCCTGTAATCATATTTCTAAAAAACTTGCCGCCACTCTTTATTTAGAAAACTTTTTATTTGTAACAATACATTAGTGTGGTTATATTTATATGTCGTTGATTTTCAAAAAATCACTTTTATAGAGGTAGTTGAATGGACAAGATCAAGATTGCAATTGCCGGCATCGGTAATTGTGCAAGCTCCCTGATTCAAGGCATTGAATATTATAAAAACAAAGAGGAAAATGATGCAATAGGTCTTATGCACTGGAATATAGGAGGTTACAGGCCATTTGACATTGAAGTAGTTGCTGCTTTTGACATCGATGAAAGAAAAGTGGGTAAGGACGTATCAGATGCTATTTTTGCACTACCTAACTGTACCACTGTGTTCTGCCCGGACCTTCCCAGAAGCGGTACGATTGTAAAAATGGGATGTATTCTTGACGGTGTCTCAGAACATATGGCGGGTTATAGCGATAACAGGAGCTTTGTGCCTTCCACTGAAAAGGAAGCTGATAAGGATCAGGTTGTACGGGAACTAAAGGATTCAGGGGCAGAGATACTGTTGAATTACCTTCCGGTGGGCTCAGAGGATGCCACTAAATTCTATGCAGAATGTGCCCTTGAGGCTGGTGTTGCTTATATTAACAACATGCCTGTTTTCATCGTAAGCGATCCGGAATGGGCGGCAAAGTTCGAGGAGAGGGGCATTCCCATCGTCGGTGATGACATAAAAGCACAGTTAGGTGCTACCATAACCCACAGGACCCTTGCAGATCTTTTCCGCAAACGTGGCGTTAAACTGGAGAGGACATATCAGCTTAATACAGGTGGTAATACCGATTTTCTTAATATGCTTAACAGGAACAGACTTGCTTCAAAGAAAGAATCAAAAACAGAGGCTGTACAATCTGTTGTCGGCCAGAGAATAGATGATGACAATATACATGTTGGTCCAAGCGACTATGTTCCTTGGCAAAATGATAACAAAGTATGTTTCCTGAGGATGGAAGGTAAGCTTTTTGGTGATGTTCCTATGAATCTGGAGCTTCGGTTATCTGTTGAAGATTCTCCTAATTCCGCAGGTGTTGTAATTGATGCAATACGTTGCTGTAAGATCGCTCTGGACAGGGAAATTGGTGGAATTCTGTATTCTCCGTCATCTTATTTTATGAAACACCCGCCAAAACAGTTCACAGATGATGAAGCTTTCATGATGACCAATGAGTTTATAAGTGGACACCGGGACAACTAAAGATAGGTATGAACTTTGCTGCTGCGGGAACGAAACGCAGGATCTTCGGTGTTGATTTCAGTGGCGCAAAGAATGCAGGCCGCAAGATATGGATAAGTGAGGGAGTTGTAGAAGGTGACAAGTTAAACCTTCTCAACTGTTATCCTATATCAGATATATCTGAAAACAACAGTAAGGAGAGGAATGTATGCCTTTCTGCTCTCAGAGAGCTTATTCGGAACAATAGCTTATCTGTTTTCGGAATGGATTTTCCTTTCAGCATTCCTGAGCAGCTGATGTCCGGTAGGGACTGGTGTTCTTTTATTTCGAATTTTCCAGATGAATATATATCTGCGGATGATTTTCGAAGGTCAATGCGCAGTGCAGGAGGTAAGAAGGAACTAAAACGTGTGACTGATACCGAGGTCAGTGCCCCTTTCAGCATTTATAATCTCTGGATTTACAAACAGACATATTATGGTATCAGAGATGTTCTTCGCCCTCTTATTATGTCGAAAAAGATCTGTGCGCTCCCAATGCAAAAACCCGAGTATGAAAAGCCCTGGCTTATGGAGATATGCCCTGCCTCTACCCTGAAAAACGCGAATCTTTACCTTACTTATAAAGGGCGGACAGAAAAAGAGAAAGAAACAAGAGAATTCATTCTTGAGGAAATGCATGGTAATGCAATAACGGTTCCTGCAGATATCCGGGATAAGATCATCAAAAACAAAGATGGAGATGCCCTTGATAGTTTCATTGCAGCTTATGCCACTTTCAGGTCTGTAAGAAAACTGGAT
>JAASSR010000018.1 GCA_021767785.1 Methanolobus sp. | reverse complement strand
TACGTCAGATACATGAGAACGAAATAGTTATAGATGTTGGAATACTCGTAAATATCCCAAAAAAGAACCTTGGAGTTCTTGGGAACGGCACAGCAAAACAAATTGCCATGCGTTTTGGTCTCATAAAACATTTACCTGTAGAAATTGAGATCACTGATGAGCAAACAAAAGAGGGAATGTTCACAAAATCACAAATAGACATGTGGTGGGGATGGAAAAAATCCGAGCAGGACAGAGTGTTAGCCAGCTCGGTCACGCGCTCTGAACTTAAAGCAGCTATCAAAAAGACTGGCCATGGAAGGGATATCTATGGCATAGAAAGACTTGGGCTCATGGAACACATGATAATCTGCAGAGAAGATACCGACGGACCGGGTATTGTCGCAGCAATAGGACAACTTGTAAAAGGAGAACTGAGTGTTATTAGAGCATCAAATTAGAGTCTGATCATCTGGAAAAGGCAGGATTCACAATCGTCATCACATTTTCCTATCATCTGCATAACACATTCGGTATGTAGTTTTTCTCTGAATACACCTTCAAAGACACCCTGTGCAAAAGAACATAATGTCTTTTCCCTGATAGGTATTGAGCGGCAGTCAAAAAAATTATCTACAGCAATTTTTACGGGATTATAAGAAACGACAGTAAAACTTCCTATATCATGGTCTTCCCAGAAAATCATCATTTCCTTGAGAACGTTATTTATTCCTTCTGAAGTGAAATTTTTTGAAAGGCTTGCGCCAACATCATTACCTATTTTTCTCATGATAGGATCACAGTTCACACCATGAGCACGAAAACCATATTGAACAGCATGGAACAGACATTTTAGACAACCGAATGAACGCATATTGGGAGAACTGATAAGATCAAGCATCTCTGAATATTGCTTCATCCCGGGTTCCTGGGAACAGGCAACAAACTGACATTTTAAAAAGTAGACTTTTTTTCTCCTGTCATTGGGATCCATTGATTCTTCCAGCAGGTTCTGACCTTTAAGGTCATTAAGATGAACAGAAATGGTCGATTTTGCTTTCCCGGTATGCTGTACAATCTCATCAAAAGATCTGCAGCCTGTTTTGAGAAAGTTAAGTATCTTTATTTTTACAGAACCGTTAAGAGCAATAACTCCAATATCAGTAGAAAAAATAGCAGTATTGTCGCCGTTGTTCATGTAATATTCAATAAACGGACAATATATTTAAATGTTCGCCATAAAACGAATGATTTACACAGTAATATTTAAAGCCTGCTGTATCTCTTTAATAATACTTCATCAAAACTGTATATCAGATGAACATGAAAAAAACTATAAAAGTACCAATAAAAGAAGCTGAAAAGTTAAGGCTAAAACTTCTAAATAATGGCAAACTTGACCCTCAAAGAAAGATAAAGCTGATAGAAGAAGGAGAGCGCTTCCTTGAGATACCGGTCACCGATGATGTGAAAGGTTTTGATACTTATGAGCAGAAAGACGCTGTCTATTACAATAAATGGAATTCTCTGAAGGATATACTAAAAGATAGTGTCAAAGGATCAGAACTCAGACTGCTTCCCTCCGGATGGCATATAATAGGAGATATAATCGTCATTACGATCGATCCTGCTATAGAGCATATGAAAAAAAAGATAGCTGAAGCAATGCTGAAAATGTATCCTTCATGTAATACAGTTGTGCGCGATCTCGGTATAAAAGGTCAATACAGGTTGCCGCAAAGAGAGATACTCACAGGAAACAACACTGAAACAATCAACAAAGAGAACGGATGTCTTTTCAAACTTGATGTTACAAAAGTTATGTTCTCCAAAGGAAACCTTCATGAAAAAAAACTCATGAGCAATATAGGAGACAATGAGACAATAGTCGACATGTTCGCAGGAATAGGTTATTTCACAATACCCATGGCAGTACACACAAATCCTGAAAAGATCATTGCAATCGAGCTTAATCCCGATTCATACGAATATCTCCGGGAAAACATATCTCTGAACCATGTGGAAGATATTGTTGAAGCATTGAACGGTGATTGTGCACAACTGACCCCTGAAGGAATAGCAGACAGAGTTATCATGGGATATGTAGGTACCACACACCATTATCTGCAATACGGCATAAGATCCATCAAAAAGAGCGGTGGCATGTTGCATTACCACGAAACAACACCTGAATCACTTATATTTGAAAGACCTGTGGCACGTATTAAAGAAGCCGCCCGGATTGAAGGCAGGCATATTGAGGTCACTGAGTGCAGGAAGGTCAAAAAATACTCTCCCGGTGTATGGCATGTGGCTGTGGATACCAGAATTACTTAGCTTAAAAATGAGAATTGGGTTCAAAATAAAATCAGATCATAGTTCCTTGACCTCATTAGTAAGGTCAGCATCAATGATATAATCAAAATCAATGGATCCCGGCCATTTACAGTTTATGAGCATGGACTGGAAACAGACACCTATCACCAGTTTCTTATCGGCATCCCGTAAAACTTCATTCACAAGTTCCTTCATCTTTTCCGGTTCCACACCGATCTTTGGCATTGCAAGACCACCCAGAAGGACCACAGTATCTGCAGAAGGATCTGCCTTATCTCCAAGCTGCATTCCATGAGAGGACGGAACTATCAGGCGTGCGTCATCGGAGCGCAGATCAGGAAGGAAGACCATCTCCTTATCCGTACCTCTCAGGACAAATGCCATTAATTCCGCAAAAGGCGTACAGAAACCAACCGTTCCGATAAAGGTTATCTTCCTGGAATCAGTAACAAGTTTTCTGAATTCGGTAAGCTGACCACCAATACCCTTTGAAGTGCTTATAATTTCCATTAGATTATCTCCGGAAGAAAAGAAAAATACAACCTTTAAGGTTGCATCAGTTTATTGTTTGCGACTATTGAGTCTGCAACAGACTCAGATATCTTTTATGCCGAAGGATTCCAGAAGAATACCCGGGTTTATCCTTCCGCTTGTGAATGACTTCTTGCTCTTGACATCATTCACTGTTATCTTGGCTGGTGCGAACATTCCTGCGTCAACCTTGAAGAAGTCGAACTCTGCTTCCTTGAAGGTTGTGTAGAATGGCTTACCGAAGTCCCTTGAAGTTGTGGAAGGTGTCTTCTTTACGAGTTCTTCCAGCTTTTCGACATCTCCGTAATCAACGGTGTAGTATGTCTCACCACAGTAGATGATACAGTCATTAGTGGAACCCATACACTTTGTATCATCACCGACTACGGGTGCTATAGGAGCAACACCGAAACCACTCTTGATGGTGTTGATATCGTATCCAATGGATTCAAGCTTGTGGATACCTGTCTCCACTATACGTGCGGAGATCTGCACACATCCTGCGATGGAAGCTGTCGGTGCAACAGCGATATAAACATTTTCAGGGTCGACACTGCAATGTTTTGCAATATATTCAACAACTTCTTCATCAGGTATGGCACTTGATTCCATAACAAGGACCGCAAATTCGGAATCATCTTTGTAACCTATCTCTTCATACAGTTCTTTTGGCTTAAGACCCAGTGCCCTTGCAGGACCTGAACCCATACCAAAATACTTACCTACTGCAATTCTCCAGCCTGCATACTGGGATGCCATACATGCTACTGTCGGATGGTCTGTAGCTACCTGGATAGCCGGAACCGGAAGACCGTCCAGATCGAACTTTGTGTAACTGATGTCTGCAAGGTCTGCAAGACAGAGACGGGACAGATACATACCTGCATCATATCCACCTTCTGCATTCACACCGCAGTCGATTACAGTAGCACCGTTATCAAGTTCCATGGACTCGACTTTGAGGTCTTCTTCCCAGTCAAGCATCTCATCGATTATAGCTAATCCCTTTTCGTTGACACTTATCACGTTATCACTCTTAACCTGTTAATCGAGTGACATTAGGTCGTGGAGAATATATAATTGACGATTCTTGATAGATGACGATACCTGTTTTTCTGTAAACCGTCAATTTTTACAATGAATTGGGTCTGAATCCGGGAAAAAGAGAGGCTTAAAAAGCAGATCAGGCTTCTTTTCCAAGGGTGAGCCAGAAAACACTGCCCTGACCTTCAGGATTATCATCAACAGCAATTTTTTCCCGGTGAAGATCCATTATCCTTTTAACGATAGCAAGACCGATACCTGTGCCACGTATATCTTCTTTATGCAGGCGTTTGAACCGTTCGAAAACAGAAACTTTACTATCATTGGGTACTCCGTCTCCCTGGTCGATGAAACTGATCTTCCATTTATCGTTCAGCTCACTAACATCTATTGTTATGATACTATTATAAGGACTGTACTTTATAGAATTGGATAACAGATTAGAAAAAACCCTTTCTATCATGGGATTGGCAAGAGCAGTGCATTCACTGCCTGCCTGCAGCCTGATTTCCATGTTCTTTTCTTTGGTCTGATGCATCAAACTGTTTACAGTGTCTTCTAACATAGGCTTCAGACGAATCTTTACAAAACTTATATCATCCAGGGATTCCAGTTTAGCAAGGTGTGCCGCATCATCTATCATAGAGATCAACTTGTCAGTTGTTTCAGCAACATTTCCAAGCAAATCCTGCTTATATTCGTCAGATTCAAGTTCACTGAGCAATTCTACAAATGATTTTATCAGACCTGCCGGGTTCAGAAGGTCATGGCGCATTACATCAGTAAACAGATCTTTCAGATCATTTGACCGCTCCAGCTCCTCTGCATATTCTTTTAGCTGTAGATCAGCTTTTTTCATCTCGGTTATATCTTCACCTGAAATAAGAATACCCAGGGTATTACCAAAATTGTCAAGCAGAGGTGAGTCGTACCATCTGAAAAGACGTTCTTCACCCGTACTTATCACAACAGGAAATTCACAGTACTCATAAGGTTTTATGGAACCTGATACAAGTCCTTCATAATGACTGCATATATCAGCTACAGATCCATTTGGTATAAATGATCCTATCCAGTCCCTTTCCATCAGTTCATCAAGGCTGTAACCCAGAAAATCAGAACCTTTTTTATTAATATGCTTTATGTTGTAATTCAGATCAAGTACTGCAACAAGTATCCCGACATAATCAAGATAATAATAAGCCTTGTTCTTTTCAGTAAGAAGATTATCATGTTGTTCCTTTATTCTCAAAAGAGAAGTTATCTTCTTTTCAAGTTCGAACTTACCTACAGGCTTTTTTAAGAATTCGTCAGCTCCTGCTTCGATACCTTTCTGGTGATCTGACTTGTCTGTAAGTGCCGTGATCATTATTATAGGAATGAAATCCATTTTGAAATCATTGCGGATCACACGACAGACCTCATATCCATCCATCTCAGGCATCATCACATCAAGGAGAATAAGGTCAGGACATTCCGTTTTAACCTTTTCAAGTGCATCTTTCCCATTGTAGGAAGTCACAGTATCATATGCATCTCCAAGATAAACAGAA
This sequence comes from Methanolobus sp., assembly GCA_021767785.1. Classification (GTDB taxonomy): domain Archaea; phylum Halobacteriota; class Methanosarcinia; order Methanosarcinales; family Methanosarcinaceae; genus Methanolobus. The sequence goes on along the minus strand of JAASSR010000018.1, from coordinate 23,115 downwards.
AGTAGTTCCACATTTAAAGGTTCATCATCTACGATTAGTATCTTACATTTAGAACTTGACATCTATACTAGAATATAATTCTACATTTATATAAGCCTGACTAATTAATGCTATTTAATGCAGCATGAACATATGAATTTCAGTAATCTAAAACTCATCATCCTGCGCATAGCTTCTACCAAATTTCAGGGCAAGTTCTGCTTTTTTAAGCTCCTGTCCCAGATAGGCCGCATGTTCCAGTCTCGAAACAAGTTCCATATCAAGAATGGTATCCATGACTTCCTGTGCTGTTCTGCCCAATATGGAAACGCTGTCATGTTCTGCAAGGATGCAACCTTCTTTTTTACCATGAGCATCAGGAATTATACCTATTCTTATACTGCCTCTGGGATCCAGTGTCCACATTTTGTTCTTTTCAGCCCGGACAAAGGAATCAGGGAATATAGAATCTGTACGTCTTCTTTTCTCTTTGATCTCAATTAGATCGATCCCAAGATCCTTTGGCGAACTTTTACGCTCATGTGACAGGACCATCATTTGAGAAGCTCTTTTAAGTTCATCAATGGAACCCTGGGTCTTGTTGCTATACTCCGGAGTGAAAAGAATACTTGCACCAAGTTCAGCACCTATGCCACACAGTGTTGCATTCACCCCTGTGGAATCAACATCAATGAGCTCCGTTACATTACCTATTCCGAAGAAGACAGGCATATCAGGATTTTTTTTATGGAATTCCATATATCTGACAATAGAACCGGCTATTCCATGACCTATAGGATCAAGCACAGGATCCGCAATCAGTTTCTTCACACCAGCTGCCCGGGCAAGTTCCACATTATTTTCAAGGCTGTCGAAACCTTCTCCCTGATTCGGTATTACTACGGCAGGTATGCCGGAATCTGCAATTTCCGGACCTATTGCCTCAACATTACTGCTGTCAATACTCAACACCATGTCAATACCGCAATTCAGGGCTTCCCTGATAAGTACCGGATCAAGCGTATCTATGCTTACCGGAAGAGATGTTGTTTCACGTGCTACTCCTATGGCACGTTTCACGTCTGCCGGAGTCGCATGCAGGGACGCTCCCAGGTCTATCATATCCGCACCTTTAATCTCAAAGCTGCGTATTCGCAGAGCAAGAGTATCGATATCGAGTCCTGTGGCATCTACAACTTCGGCCAGAACTTTCATGCGGGAATTACCACCGATCTTCATTCCTCGTAATTCCAGAGGAGAGATTGCTGCATCTTCAAGTTCCTGAACTTTTTCAAGTGCCATTGACCTTCTGACATCGGCAAGTAACTCACATGCAGGAATATCTCTGGAAAATTCCACACAGTCTGCAAAAGGAAGTACAAAACCCAGATCATACGCATGTTTGGGCCCCAGAAGGATCTGACATCCCAGTTCTTTCTCCGCTTTTTCAAAATTACCGGAAACAAGACCGGGGATAAAGATCAGATCATAATTGAAAACAGATATATCTTCATTGATTGCAGCAAGCAGTTTACGAGGGGTAATGAACGCGGCAATCTCGGTATCAATAACAAGGATCTCAGCAAGGTCCTTTGCCGCATTCCTCACAGTCTGTTCAGCAAGTCTGCCTGTAGCTATCAGAATTTTCATGAATGCAAATAGTGGTAAAAGTAAAAAAGAATAACTGCCTGAAAAGCAGATCCGGCAGGAAGCCGGAACTCATTTTATTCAGTGGATTATGTCGATAATTGAGCCACCGTTATTCTTACTGCTTATAGGCTCGACTACCGGGCGGCTTACTTTGTTAACAGATGTACTTGTACGCCTGTATGCACGTGATGCTTCCGGTACGCTCTGTGTGGCAGGTGTTTCGTAAGCACTGCTGCTCTGTGGCTGCCCCAGTATCTGTGCTGACTGGACACCGGTCATTATGGCCATTACACGTACTTTACCCTCATATTCGTTGCTGATACGTGCTCCCCATATTACATTTGCTCCGGGGGACAGCTCATACGTAAGTGAAGCAGCTATCTCTTCAGCTTCCTTCAGACTGAGGTCAGGTCCTCCGGTGATGTGCACAAGGCTACCTGTTGCTCCTCTGTAATCAACATCAAGAAGTGGATGGTTAAGTGCCGCACGGACCACATCATCACTCTTGTCCTGATTCTTGCTTTCTCCCACAAGCATTACTGCAACACCGCCGCAGCTCATAATGGCTTTTATGTCAGCATAGTCAATGTTTATGAGAGATGGTTGAGTAATGGTCTCAGTGATACCTTTTACGGTCTCTGAGATTATCTGATCCATAACTGAGAATGCCTGGTCTATAGGAAGGTTCGGTACGTACTCAAGAAGTCTGTTGTTGTCAAGTACGATCACTGTATCTGCAGCATGACGGAAGTCTTCAAGCCCTTCTTCTGCTTTGACAGCTCTTGCCCTTTCAACTCTGAAAGGACTGGAGACCATGCCTACTACAATTGCACCCTGTTCTTTTGCGATCTCAGCTACAACAGGTGCCACACCGGTACCGGTTCCTCCTCCCATACCAGCTGTAACAAAAACAAGGTCTGCGCTCTTGAATACCTCTTCAAGGGTGCCGCGCGCGAGTTCTGCTGCTTTTGCACCGATCTCCGGGTAACCTCCGGCACCAAGACCACGGGTAAGTGTCTTGCCCACAAGAATCTTCTTGTCAGCACGGATAAGGTCAAGATGCTGCTTATCAGTGTTAATGGCAACTGTTTCAGCACCTTCGATACCCATATTGTAAAGTCTGTTGATCGTGTTATTTCCGGCACCACCGCATCCTACGATCATTATCCTTGGCTGACCAAGAATATCCAATTGATCGTTTATTGCAATTGACTGGCGGTACTCTTTCTCTTTCTCTGTATGTTTTAAGGCTTCCTGAACTATTGACTGCACTTTCATCCCCTCACGGATATAGTACTATTTCGGTATAGTGTTCTGTTTTTTTGCGTTGCTCGTAGTTTAACTGTAACCATTTATCAACGTTTATCAACGTTTTGGATTTCTGTAATTGCTATATTTCCCTAATGGTTTTTATACTTATCCTTTTATGCAAGTAACATTTAATAGCTGTCTCCATTCCATGCCCTCAAAGGAACCTTAAACAACCAACCATATATTCAAATGTTCTGCATCCACCCTGAAAATAAGGGCGATAAGCCGACAAACGTCAAATATACATTTGAGTTTAGACCTATATAAATTTAACCTGCTTAATTTTATATTTATAAGTAATATATAAACAAATATAATATCGTTACAAATAGAAGCGTCCTATAACTTATAAATATATAGTTTTCAACAAGCTTCTGCAGAAAAGTCTTGATCTGTGCAAAAATTACGGATATTTAATCAAAGAAAAAAGTAAAAATTGAAAAAATCTGGTTCTTTACTGTGAATTCATAATTCTTTCAAGTATGCCACTATATCATCCAGATCATCTTCTGTCATATCCCATCTTGGCATTGCCAGGTCAAGTTCTTCACCTGATGATTCTATTCCGTCCCTGATAGCAATCTTAATAGTCTCATCTGTGTATGGAATATGATCTTCCCCATCTTGCATTTCATGATCTTCTGATGTCAGAGAATTGTACGTGATATCCGGAGGAACCGAATAAGCCATCATTATCGGAACACCGCCTTTTCCATCTACACCATGGCAATTAACGCAACTTCCTCCATGAACATAAAGCCAGTTAGGTCCATATGATATAGGAATTTTCTGTCCGCTTTCATTGTAACCGCTATAATAGATCGTCTCACCATTAGATTCAAACTCTGTTTTGATATCCACGCCATAGGGATATACATAGCCTGAACCCATCATGTCATCATCACCATAGTAACCCTGACCCATCATACCTCCTTCTCCATAATATCCCTGCCCCATCATACCACCCGGTTGATTGTAACCAGGCATGTACGAGGTATCAGGTTGTGGATTATTCAGCATACTGATAACCATTACCAGAAGAATTACTATAACAAGTCCCAATAAAGCGAAAAAGTATCTTTCAAACCTGTCCATTTCTAAACCCCATACCTAAATGAGAGTCCTGAAGATATAAGGTTTGGCTCAGTAGAGATTCTATAAAAAATCCTGTTAACAATAGTTCTTACAAAGCCTGTTCATTACGAACCAGGATTTATATTGAGAGTCAGTCTGCTAGCAACTTTTTCGCCATTTTCCTGACCTGAGAACAGTATTCACAATCCGGGTAATCCTTCATAGGAATTTTCCGGGACCAGCTGCTTGCCACTGATTCATCATATGAGATCAAACCCAGAAGCTCTGTTCCGAGCTTATTACTAAAATCAGAAACAATCTCATCAATATCATCTCTTTTTTCCTCAGGAATCCTGTTAAAGAGAAGAGCCGCATGGGTTCCGAGTTTGTCTGACATACTGGAAAGAACATAGGTTCCCCTTATATCCTGTACATCAATTGTAGACACTATGGTTGCCTTGTCAACAATGTTCATTGTCAGAAGACTGGATTTGTTTATACCCGGACTGCAATCGAAAAGAAAATGGTCTATAGCCAGTTTATCTCTGATTTTTTTTATAAGTGACTGTAATTTTTCCTTTGCCTCACCCGGAGTATTGAACATAGCAGAGATATCTTCCTCGCATGCTTTAGAAGGAACTATATAAACGTCTGTGTCCTCATATCTGTAGACCACGTTTTCAGCACTGCAAACACCCTGCAGGTAATCTATAAGGGTCATGTCGTATCTTATGTCGAACAACGAATGCAAACCAGGACCATTGACATCTGTATCAATAATACATACCTTCTTACCCTGTTGTGCAAGCAGCACACCAAGATTGCCTGCAAATGTGGTCTTTCCTGTACCACCTTTATAAGAATGGAAACTTAACAGCATGGAACTCACCCAAGTAACTGGTCCAGTTTAGTTTCAACTTCTTCCACCGCAGACCAGTATTCATTACTCTTACTATCCATCTTCTTGCTCAATGAATAATAGATCTTCTTTCCTTTCCTTTCCCTTTCAAGCCATCCCCCGCGATAAAGTTCATTAAGATATTTATTTTCTATTGATCGATGTCTGCCGGTTATCTCACTGACCTCATCTGCTGTGCAGGATGTCAACCTGGAAACTGCAAACAGAGATTTACGAATGGAATCCGGAACCGTAAGGAAAACGGCCATTTTATCATTCATCTGAGTAGAACTTCGGGCTTCAAGATCGGCTATACGTAATTCAAGCGCCTTCAAGCGTTCATTAATATCATTCAAATATTTTAAAATGCCATTGTTATTTTGAAGATCAGACATGGTTATCAACATGCAGGAAAGTTATTTTGTATATTACACCAATTTAATTGAGCTGATAATATATAAGGTTGCTTAAATCATTGTAACAACACATGATGATAAATCTGTTAATCTTTTTAAATTCACGACAAACTTATTAAATATAAAAACGTAAACGAACGAGTGGAATTTATGAGAAACCCATCCTATGTGACAAAATTAGATGAACTTCTTCAGGGAGGGTTTATAAGACCATCATCTATCCTCATCGCAGGTTCATGCGGAACAGGCAAGACAAACCTGTGTGTTCAATCGCTTTTCAACGCTGCCAGAAACGGCGAAGAATGTGCTTATATCTCAATGTTGTCAGAGCCCAGGAACAAAATACTCAGGACCCTGTCATCATTTACATTCTATGACGAAGAGCTGATAAAAGAAAAAGTAAAGATCTTGTCGATCAGTACAGATGTGGTGGCTAAAGGGGATTTTTCCATTTTTGAATATTTGAATGAGAACATACTCAAACATAAACCTTCAAGAGTGGTTATTGATACCATAAATATTCTGGAAGACATAGAAAGCACATTCGAGGAAAGACCCCTGTACAGGTGCGAACTGCGGGGATTTGTTCAAAATCTTTTACAGGAATTCGACGAGAAAAATATATTGCTAATGGCAACCGGCGAAATACCTGCTTCAGATCTAAAAAAAAGCCTGTGGCCTTATATGTTTGATACTGTTATTGAACTTGATATGGAAAACGATGCTGACGAAACACACCGTTATCTGCAAATAATCAAGGAACGTGGGAGCAGCTTTGTAATGGGGAAACACAGGTTCTATATTACCAGAAATGGAATAACTTTCTGAAAAAGTACAAAGTATCTGTGTAAAATAACTTTTCCCGACATACATATCAAAAACTCATATCTAGATTCTCCAGCTCACTCTGACTGTGATTCCTTATAATATTATTAAGACGCATACGTGCGGTTTTAATTCCTTCTTCAGTAGTAAAATGTGAAAGGATATCCGTAAGCTGATCTATCATGTATTGATAATCCCTTTCTGTTCCTGAATCCCTGAGTTTCTGTATGGCTGCTTCAGCTATTTGTGGGGTCCATTCATCATCTTTATAGTAGATCTTTTCCTCAACTTCAAGTTTTTTTCGTGCAACTTCGTTATTGACCCTGGCAAAGATCAATTCAACTGTATGAGGATCACCTACAAATTCATTCATGAACTGCATTATGTCCATTACAACTTCAAAATAAGGTATCTCAGGGTTTTCACACTCTTTGAATATCTGTGATAGCTCCAGACGGATATTTCTTTCTGCAGGCTTGAGAAGATGTTTTGTAATATCATCTATTACAGAAGCACAACTGTCAATATCCATCTGACAGGACAGCTCATCGGTATTAACTGGCAGTACATTATATCTGCCATAATATTTCAATAAATTCTTACGCAAACGCTGTACATCTAAATTTGCCAAGATACCACCTGGACCATATCATTGATTAGTATTGATTCCTCTAAGAAACATATCCATCTCATTCATTAATTTATCATTCAGAAGCTCTCTGGAATCTTCAAAGAGCATCTGAAACTTACTGACATCATCCTTTGAGATGGACTTACCCATATTTGATCTGAACTTAAGGGCCTCATATCTGCCTATAAGTTCAGGCATAACCATGCGTGGATAGTTCCCTGCCATGGTCTTTAACATATTCTTAGCCTTGGGATAGGGAAGGATCAGATAACCTTCATATCTGGATGAAAGCCCTTTATTACCCGGATTTAATCCCGTGAATTTCAGTTTTTCCTTAAAGAACCTTGCAGCACCCGGATTGTCAGGTAATGTTATTACATTGCTTTTCAAATACCTGACCGAGATCGAGAACAATAAACGTCCGATACCCACGTGTCTGTGTGCAGGATGTATCTCTATACTCCTGAGCAGATGAACAGAATGATCTACAATATTTGTTTTCCCACGATATGTCTTTTCTGTCTCGTCAGATATTTTTTCAAAACGTGCAAAACCCAGAAGCTGGTCAAGATCCCTGACTGCAACAAAAAGAGAGTGACCTGAAATGATAGAACTTTTCAGGAGAAACTCATAGGGCATTCCGAACTTGTTATGAAAATAGTTGAAACCTACCAGATCGGTTTTTCCAATATCGATATTAAGCTGGTCTACCGATGCACCGGATTCCAGTACACCATAACTGATGTTCCCTGCTTCGTGCAATATATTCAGACCTTCAATCGACATTTTTGATCATCTTATATTCAAACATTCCTGAGATCTGTGACCGAGTAGAAAGTATACCGCCCTTTTTTGGTTGAACTGACCAATTGTTCCTGCTCCAGATAGGACATGACAAGAGAGAGCTTTTCGAAATCAATAGGATAACCATTCTCTTTTATCTGTTTTTCAAGCTGTTTCAGGGTTGCAGAACCAAGTGTAGAGAGTTGCAATGTAATGACTTCTTCGATGGGCATGTCAGTAAGTTTAAAAGAACCTGTATTTTCAGATAAATCGGGATCTTCCTGCACACATGACATTTCATCCTGCATTCCTTTTGATTTCTCCGAGTTCATCAGATCTTCCTGGAACTGCTGTTGCATGGAAGTCAGCATATCTTCCACGCTGGCTTTGAAAGATTCCATCTCCCCGGAGATCGCCATGATATCATCCTTACTTGCAGCTTTTGTATCAAGTATTTCCTCAATGTCCCCTTTACTGAGCTTAGAGCTTACAAGTTCCTCGATGTATTCTTTACTTGCTGCGGAATCGATCAGTTCTTCAATATCTTTCCTGTCTGGCTTTGAATTTACCAGTTCTTCAATTTCCTCTTTGCTTAAACCTGGATTATTCGACCCTCCGATGTTTGCATTGTCTATTCGTGAATCGATGATTTTTTCGATATCCTCCGTATTTATTTTTGAACTGATCAGTTCCTCAATATCCTCTTTACTGATTTTTGAATCGATCAACTCTTTTATTTCCGAAGGATCAAAAGAAGGTATGGTCTCATTATCCACATCAGAGGAACTTATTGAGGAAATGTTAACTGATCCTGATTCCTCTAATCCTTTAAGAGTCTTATTAAGTTTACTTATTGCTTTTGTATGAAGATTCACAGCCTTTGCAACACTTTTCATCTGCTCCTTCAACTCTTCAATAGCCTGAGAATTCGAAGCAGTTTCTTCAAGCTGGTTATTTTGTAATTCAGCCATGAAACTGACATTTTCAGTAATGTTGGCCAGCTCGTCTTTTATCTTATCCTTATCAGTATTGATCTTTTCAAGGCATTCCTCATGCTCGACCACTTTTTCAATGGTATATTCCTTGCTTCCGGTTTCAACAAAAGAACGGAAATCCTGTGTATTATAATTAGGAACATACTGATAGAGTTTTTTGAAAAGTTCCACATAAGTCCCATGTATCTGCTTTACAGAGACTATCTTCGAGGAGATTGCTTCCGAAAGTCCCCTTACAACAAAAGCTTCATGCTCGAACCTGAAAAAGTCCACACCTGCGCTGAACTCGCGTACACTATCCCTGACAGCCTCAACCATTTCAACAGCTTCACGATCACCATATATTCCAAGCATTGCATTGTAGATATCATTCAGGGTTTTGGCATATGTGATCTCAAGAACATCAGGCGGAACTTTCGTTGCATCCAGAGACTCCGCATTTGCCGAATCTTCAGCCTGTACAACACGTCTTAATCTTTTTGAGAACTGATCAAAGTCTTTTTTCAGTTTTCTCAATTCGTTGTTGTCAGCTCTACTTTGCAGATCACTGTTGATGGTTGAAAGCATATCATTATTAGATTCTAGATTTTCTGATATCTTTTTATTTATATCATTGAACTTCTCTTCGAACATGAACAGCCTGCTCTCAAGCTCAGAATAACGGTTCTCTGCTTCTTTTAATCGAAAAATGAGATCCTCATTATCCCCCTCAAATGATTCCTTAAGTGCTCCTTCCTGTGATTTTTCACAGGACACTGAAGAATAGTCATTCGTTGACATATAAGATGATACATAAGATGGATCATGAGATGGGTTTTTAGATTCATCATCATGTAAACTAAAATCATCTGAATTATTGTTAATAACCACAAGAGATTTGATATCATCAGAATCGGAGCTTTCTTCATGTTCTGGTTCATGGCCTTCAGACCCATCATCCACATATTCAACATTTTCTTCCTCTATGTGATCCTCTTCTACAGGGCCAGTATCAGAATCTATCACCTGTGCATTAAATGAATTAGCATCATCTTCCGCTCCTTCAGACCTCACATCCTCATAGATCTGACTTTCAGGTTCACAGGTTTCCAGAACACATGTTTCTTCGTCCATAACATGTCACCATTATACGAAAGACTCAAGTTTATGTTTTATATCCGGTATCCATTCGGCTTCACAGACATCCGCTACATAATCACCATGTAACGGGCGTATCTGATCCCTGATTATCATTTCAACAAGCATAGGCCACAGATCTTCTGTCATCCATTTGGGAGACGATGCAATCTCATTGAAGGCCATTGCAAGCACCTGATCAACCTCACCTCTGCCCATAACACCTGTGATCTTCTCTTTAATGTCAGCAAGTATCTCCATGTTCTTTTTATACTCAGAGGACTGGGTATACATCTCATTGAACACTATCTTGGACAATATACGCAGTTCCCGGGCCACTTCTTCGGGATAATCTGCCAGTTGTTCTGCTGTCATCGGACGCTGTTCAAAAATATGCTGTACAACATCTTTAGTGATATCTATTCTATCCATATTCGCAGCAAGATCTGCTTTACCGTTGAAAAGAGATATCAACAAAGCTCCACGACCAACAGATGAGAAGATCACAGTTCCGAAATCATATTCAATGACCGATTGTCTGAGCCCCATTGCAAGCTGCTGACTGACATGTAGCAGATTATGGCTTATCAGATTGGTCAGCTCAAATATCTTGGGGCCAATGCTATCAGGTATATAGGATGCATAGATCTTGCCGTCTGCTCCTGCAAACAAAAGTACATCCACATCGCTGGACTGGTGTGTCCTTTTGAGTTGTGCGACCAGAGCGAACTTCAGAAGAGAAACATCCTCCAGATCATCTTTTGTTTTTTTTACTGACACGTCAACCCACCTTCCCGATCACTGGATCAATTCTTCAAGTTCATTCAGATTATCAATATCTATAAGACCTTCATCTTCAGACTCAGAAGATACATCATCCTCTGCATTTCCTGCATCTTCCTGAATAATTTCTTCTTCATCGACCTGCAGCGTTCCACCGGAAAGCTCGTTAATATCCAATTGATCTTCCGAAGAAGTGGACTCTTCTTTCCTTCTTTCTATCTCTTCTTTGGTCAGTGCATCATTAAGACCCTGGGATTCGAAGAATATCTGTAAAGTTTCCTTCGGAGAGAAAGGATATGACCAGTTCTCTTTGACATAGACCAGGCGCTCGAGCATTCTCTCATTCGCACCGAGCTCTGCAGCTGTTCTTATGGCCTTATCAAAGACATCGTCATACTTACGCATATCTTCTGCAGAGACAAGTGGGGTAGTTCTTACTACAACACCTACTCCACGCACGAATATGTATGGGTAGACTTCTTCACCATGTCTGGTAGCACGCATTTTCACAATTTCAAGAGCTCTGTTAAAAGCACCACCTATCGGACGGTAGGTCAGATGTACCGCACCATCGGACATGTAGATAGGTATCAGGACATCCTCACCAATGGTCTCACCCGGAGAGGCATGTTCTTCAGTGGTGATCAGAACAGGCCCTAGCTGTTTTAGTGTGTAGAACAACTTTGTTATTATCTCACGCTGCTCCTGTTTGTCCTGTATGGCCCATATAAGCGGGGTCAGAGGGTCGATAACAACACGTGTCTTGACCGAATAGTTCTTATTGGCTTCAACAAGTGCAGGAAGCTGTTCATCTACAAGCTTTACAAAATCCTTTCCTTTGGAGTGGAAAAAGAAAAGTTCCTTTTCATAATAGTTATCGAGATTGAATCCCAGCATTTTAGCTTCACGCAGGATCTGTTCAGGAGGCTCTTCCATACTGATGTAAAGAGCATTCTCACCATGTTCTAGACCATAGTTGAGATATTGCATGGCAAAAGTGGATTTTCCGGTACCACTCGAACCGACAACTAAAAGTGTTGTATTATCACGCACACCACCCTCAATTACCCTGTCAAGACCTGCAATTCCGGTTGGTATCCTTTTTTCACCGCTCATTTGAATTCCTCCGGCAAACCTAATTCACTGATATCATTCGGTTCAGCACATACGTTCATTTCAGTAATATCATCCAATCCTTTCAGTTCCGGTCTTTCATCAGGCATCACTGATCCGTTCTCTATAGAAAGAATAAGAGATTCATTGCTGTCAAAAGGAAAGCTCTTTTCAATATAAACCGATTCGATAGCATGGCCCATTATAAGCATATAATCGCTCACTTCAACCCAGCCTGTATCGTTCTTAATAACAACATCCTTCAACATAACATTGTTATTGGTATCATCGATATTCGCGCATTCACCCCTGTAATGCGAATTTTCTGTAATCACCCTTACGAATTCACCAATAAAATCTTCAGTATGACTGTTCGCCGAAACTGATCTGTAACCTGCCATAAATATCACTGACCATCCTGATTTTTCTTCATTTTAGAAAGGAGCTCGGCAAAACTGTCTGTCTTTTTGGCCTCTTCCTGCAATTGTTTTGTTTCCTCTGAAACCTGAGGTTTTGGCTCCGGAGCTGGCTCTTTTTGAGTGTTCTGTACCTTTTGGGCCATTTCCCCGAATGCACCTCCAAAAGTGTTGTGAGTTTCAGCAATTGAAGAAAGTTCTTCCTGAAGTTTCCAGGGAGGATCGAATACTTTTTCCTCAACCTCCATTGTTCCGGCAAACTGCATGTAAGCATTACCGATCTCCGATAATTTGCCTTTCTCAAGTAATTTGTAGACTGTAAGAGCCCTGACCCTTTCCTTTAGTTCATTTTCATCAACCGGGGGCCTGACTCCTGAAAGTATCATCTTATCATTTTTATCAAGCATTATCTGGTAAGCAGATATAGGCTGAAGATCAACCTTGAATTTGCACACAGGATCCCCATTCTTGATACACTCCGTTTCTTCCACCGAACATTCAAGTTCAAGTTCTTCCCTGAAGAAACGATGCAGAGCATCAGTTGTTGCAACACAAACTTTCTGATTCTGCAATGCAGGATAGAAATTACATACGGGATTGTTCGGGACCGCGAAAATATAGTGCATCGGAGCGTATGATATCAACTGCATATTGCCAAGACCAATCTCTTTGAAAAGTCCCATCTGGAACTTGTAGAGAGAAGTGGACTTTATATTCTCGATAGTACTTGCCTTAAGGAATTTTCTGGTCTCATTCCATGGAACTTTGGATTTCGGAAATCTTTCACTTATATTCTGCTGCAGTTTAAGTAATGCCCCAAAAGCACCCATTGACTGGGCGAAGCTTCCATCTGAAACAGGAGGTGGACCTCCTGAAGAATCAGTCATAAAAGGTGGAAGACCCGGATCACTCATTCATAATACCTCCTCTGTAATCGTCCAATGTCCAACACATTTCACATCATCTCCCTGATCTGTTTTAGACCCTGCTCGGTAACCGTTCCTGATGTGTCACACATGTTCTGATCTCTCAGATTCTTGAAGCTGGTCGCCAGTGTTTCATTATCAACACCTATAAAGAAAGATAGCTTCTGGACATCGTTCACCCCTGTATAAAGCATATAAAGGAGTTTTTTATCAACATCTGAAAGTGACTGCTTTTTAGGAGGTGTGCCACACATCGGTTGCAGATAAGCCTTGAGTGTATTGATCACTGCTTCATTACCTGCTAGTAAAGCGGTAGCTGAAGCTGTTGCGCCTTCTACAACTGATGAGGGTTGAAGGTAATCTATCATAAGAACATGAGAAGTTCCGATAGTACGCTGAGCCTTTACACGAATAGGATCAGTAACTTCCCTCCCGACCATGGTTATGTTTTTGAGAGGGATAGTCAGCCATCCTCCGCTTTCTGAAAACCAGAGATTCAGATTGGTGAGGTATAGAACACCTTTTTCCCAGTTATCAGAATAAAGGGAATTTCCCATCATCACTGCTTTATAAATATAACTAAGATCTACTTTTGCGATACCCTGCTCTTGAGTCATACAAAAAGACTCCTATACATAAATTATATATCTAGTATTATAATTATAACTAATATTGTATTGGCGGTATTAATAACCTTCTGTTGAAATAAGGAAAATTCTAACTTTTGCTATTTGAAAAAGCCAGTTAAAACCGAATCAATCAAAAAAGAATAAAAAGGTAATATTAGTTTCATGACCTTTTTTTGATAGGCAGGAAATACCTTTCAAGATGACAGTCATTACAAATAAAAGCAGTACCTTTTCTTTTACCTGTTACTTTATATTTATTAACTACATAGTTTCCGCATTTGCATGGTGACATCATTTTTTGCTCACCAATGAACCTTCCATCAAAAACAATGGATTCTTTTGAAGTAGTATCCTCATCCGGAACAGCAGGAAGAGGATCTTTTGCATGAGTCTCTTCAATTTCATCTTTTGTGGCAGAGATATTACTTTTTGTAGCCTCAGAGATCATTTCTTTCGGGAACAATTTAAGTTTACAGGATGTTATATTCTCTTCACAATTTGAAACATCTTTACAAGAGATAGATTCCTTCATATCTTCTTCCAGTATCAGATAACCGGGATAATTACCCAGATCCACAGGAGAAGTATAAGAAGGTTCCACAAAGTTCATGGATTCGAAAAACAACCTGGCATTCTTGTTAACGGGTTTTGTTATAATGTGTCCGATAAGTATGTTTGAAATGAAGTAGAACATATTCCTCCCCAGACCTTTCCGTGCAAGTTTTGGAGATATCTCTATACCACGAAGCACATAAACAGGTCTGCCATCTTTAGAAGGAGAGCTCCATTTCTCATTCATGGACCATCCGACAACCTTGTTATCACTGAGTGCAAGAACTAAAACAACCGAAGGTCTTTTAAGCCAGCTCTGAAAATTGGAATTGTAGTCAGCCATGCCCAGATATTTGCGGAAATAGGTGAATTCACCGATCTTTAATTTATCAAGCTCAAAAGCATGCTCAAGTTTGCAAAAGGAAATTCCTTCATCGTTTTTTCCAAGTTCGAACATTATGATCAACCACAACTAATGCACATTTTTATCAAGAACTTACAGATCCCAATATGGCTCTAACCTCATTTTTAAAAGAGCCAGGTTGTTATTGAACTCTTTTCGGGTTTTAACATGTCTTGAAGCAAGAAGATCTATCTGGTCAACATCATCTTCAATATTGTCTGTTCCTACTAATGCATTCAACACAACCGATGTCATCAGACCAAGATCATCATGATAGCCACCTTCCAGCAAAGTTACAATGTTCCAATTACTTGCAAGTTTAAATATTATTCTATAGTAGCCATTAATGGTCAGGTTCAGTTTGGAAAGAGGTTCTTTATAATAAGCATCAAAACCACATTCCAGCAGAATTATCTGTGGATCGAACTGTAATAATACTTTCTCGACCACTTCATCATAGAATATCTCATATTCCGGATTACCTGATTCAGTAGGCATTTCCATATTAATACAATAACCAAGTGCAGGTCGCACTCCGATATCCTTTATGAATCCCCTGTAAGGATATAATGTTGATTGATCCTGATGTATCGATATGCATAGTACACTGGGATCACCATCGAACACTGCATAGGTACCATCAGATGAGTGTGCATCAATATTGATTATAGCGATCCTGTCAAGTCCGTATACATTGCGCAGATACTTTGCAAGTATACCCGAGTTATTGAAGATACAGAATCCACTGGATGTATCTGGTCCTGCATGATGTCCGGGAGGACGTATCAGAGCAAAAGAATGGTCGCACATATCCTTTACTACAACTTCGCCTGCTTTCAGAACACATCCTACAGCCTGCAAAAGTACTTCATAGGAAGAAGGGCACACATAGACATCGTTACCCGGACTTAACCGGGAATCCTTCGTACAGGCCTTTATTAGATCAACATATTCAACTGTATGAACACGAAGTATATCACTCAATGAAGCCTTTTCAGCTTCATAGAAAGTAAAAGTACCATTATTCATCAGACCATTTTTTTCCAGATATTGCATTATCGCCTTCAAACGAAAAGGATTTTCAGGACATGGAAAACCATTGAGTAAGGAATCATGCAAATAATGGTTCTTATTGAAGGTCAGACCAACTCCGGCCATCAGGACACCTTTAAAGAAAATAAAGGATTGTTCTTTTTCGATTCAGCAACCTTTTTAATGGTTTCCTCAAATATCTGCTTTTGTTGATTTTGTTGATAACTTGACATCTGCTGCCGGTCACTTACAGGGTTGATTTGTCCATGAAGGGAACTGAGCACACTGTGACATAGATGACCATTAAAATCATGATAACCTCCTTCCAGAAGGAAAACCATAGGTCCTTTGAATACCGATGATATCTTAGAGGTCATCCGATGATAACCTTCCGAGTCAAGTGAAAGTCCTACATTCTTTTCCTGATAATATGCATCGAATCCACAGCTGAATATAATGAATTCCGGTGAAAACCGACTTACAAGGGGAACAACAACCTCGTCAAAAGCAAGCATATATTCATCATTACCGGAACCAGCCGGCATTTCAACATTCATAGTATAACCTTTACCTGCATTATCTCCTATTTGTGTGCTGAAACCCTTACGAGGATAAAAATTATGAGGATCTCTATGAAGTGATATCACCATTACCGTCGGATCCTCATAAAATATCTCCATAGTACCGTCACCCGCATGCGCATCCCAGTCAAGGATCAGTATTTTACCTACATTCCTTTTATCCTGCAGATATCGTGCAAGAATCGCGGCATTATTGAAAAGACAAAAACCTCCATACTTCTCAGAACTCGCATGATGCCCCGGAGGTCTCGTGAGAACAAATGAATGAGAGAACTTCTTATCCATCAACAGATCACCTGCTTTTATCGCTGCACCTGCCGCTCTTTTTGCAATATCATATGAATCAGATGTCATGTAAGTACTATCTCCAAGAAAACCTCCGCCTGAATCTGAATAGGAGCTGACGAAAGAAATATAGGACTCATCATGAACTCTTAAAAGATCATTTTCATCTGCCATACCGAAATCACCTATGAGTGTGCAGGTATCGCCGTCAAATAGTTTGTTCTTTTCCAGATACCACATTGCCCGGACTATTCTCTCAGGTTTCTCGTGTGTAACAATAGACAGCGCTGATGGATCATGAAGAAGATGGTCTTTACTGTAAAGAAAAGCAATGCTTAAAGGAGATCCTGCACCTTTACTTTCTGATTCTTCCAGAACACTGCTGTCCTTTATCAAATCAGTTGCCGGTCTACTGGCAGAAAATGTATCTCCGGATGATGAAAGATTAAGAGAGCTTTTATGTTCATTTTTTTTAGGAAAAGAAGAGATATTCTTATCGCTTTTCATCGAAGTTTTCTTTTTCTCAGACACCGATGATATTTTGAAAAATTGTCTGTCGATCTTTGGGTCTTTGATCTTTTCTTTGATTTCTGCCCCGGTTTCTTTTTTCCTCGCAGATTTGGTTTTTTCTTTATTTAAATCCTTTACATCAATGTCCTTTTCGGATCTTTTAACTTCTTCAGGTACGAACTTCTGATCATTCTCTGAAAATATTTTGTCTTTTTCTGACAGATCATTGTGTTTTGAGTGAAAAATATCTTTCTGATATAAAGAGGATGTTTCTGGTATTTTTGATGATTGTGGTCCTTTTGAGGATTTTGGAGTTTTGTTCAGAATATCAGACACCATTTCAGAATAAACATTTTTGTCATTAATTTCAAAAGATGACTCTGTTTCTTCTATTTCAATATCAACAGATTGATATGAAACATGATCGAATGCTTCTGAAAAGACATCTTCTACATTATCGTTGATGTCTGCGGACGTTGGTCGATCATGCTCAGTGTCATTATCGGAGAAATATGACCGATCCCTTTCATTGTCTGTTGAATTTATATCCGGAGCGTAATTCTGTTCCTTATCATGAGATGCATGCGTGTATTCTTTTTCAGTAATACCCGAATTTACAAGCTCCGTGAGAGACTCTTCACTGGATATATCTATTGCGTCATCAGGTTGAGTACCATCAAGATAGGAAGAAAATGCATCATTGAGTTTTTTTAGAGTATCCTCAGATAGTTTCCTTGGAGAGCCTCCATCTTCATTATCTTCTGATGAAATACATATCACCTTCAAATATCATTGAACCTGTAACCAAACCGTATCTAGAACACCAATATATTTTGTACCCATGTAATTAAAAACAACAGTAGGTTCTTCAATGGAAGCCCAACCGGAAAGTTTCGGTTTTATTACCCAGCTTCTCTTTGCTGTTTCGCCGGGTGCGATGTTATCAAAGAAAAGATTTATCTTTTCTGCTTCAAGTGTATTTCCAAATTTGGCTTTAATAGCAAAATTTTGATATGGTTGTTGTGTGAAATTCTTGACCCAGACATCCACACGTGCAGACTTACCAGCAGTGATCTGTTGGGAAGGAACAAATCTAACATAGTGAGCAATGGTTTCTTTTTGTATAGGAGTTGCACCTGAAACATCTATTGTTCTGTTATTTTCCTTTTTCTTTGCTTTATCTTTTCTATCCAGATAAAGACCAGAACCAAGCATCACAAAAGCAATTACAGATATGACAGGAGCGTTATCAGCAATTACATCAATAGATGTGCTTTCTGTCTCTATATCCATCATTTCAGCATTTTCAAGCGTCAGAGGCACTGTGAATGAAACACGGGTTATTATCCATCCCAGTTCACTGTTCTGCAATCTGAAATAAACAGGAACAATGGTTGTATCTTTTGGACTACCACTAAGATCCAGAGTAGCTACTGAACATTCGGTTGTTACTATTGCCAGATCATCAACTATTTCCTGTGAAACAACATTGATCTCCTGAATTGTCCCGGGTTCTATACCCTTGTTATCAAAGATCATCTCTATACTGGCTGCTGCAAGAAAATCCTTCCCCTGATACATATCAAAAGCAGTGCTGAATTCACCTTCATTTACAGCATTTAAGAAATCAAGAACTCTGGCAGGCACCTCTTCTTCAGGAGATTGGCCAACACAACCACTACTATATATACTCACAAGGATAACAAACAAGAGGACAATGGAACAATACTTATTTTTCATTTAAGCACCTGAGACAACAAATATTATTACTGAATAATTATAATATACACATAGTACTTAATTTTATTCATTCTAATTGTATATAATGCTTTTTAGAAAAACATCTTAAAATAAAGAAGGAAAACGCGATAGATCTGCAATAAAAGGAGACTTATAGGTTTCTATCCTGACAGCATACTCAAAAGTCTGTTCACTATCAACAATAAAAGAACGTATACCACTACGACCTTCAAGAATTAATCTGCCGTCATTGACAAATGAATTAAGTTCATCGATACCATCCACATCTGACAATTGAACTCCTTTCGGAAGAGCAATTACCATTTTTTCTATAGCCGGATGGCCTAATATCCAAATGCTGTGTCTGCCCGATGATAAAGAAGCAGACAGATCATATCCAACACTGGCCCTTACGTTTATAGGAGAAGTATCAACCGGACCTTCAGCATCAGATATCATCAGGTCGAAAGAGTGCATGGAGATATCAGATTCACCATTATCGATCACAATATAACCAAGGTATTGTTTACTGGCATTCGTTTCAAACTTTTCAGAAAAAATGTCTACTTCAGAGGAATTGACAATCCTGTTCTCATCGATATCCAGATTGATTCTGAAAGCCTCTGCATCATTACCTGTGTACAATTCATCGATGCAAAAATCAAGCGAACTGTCACGAATATCCAGCTCGTTTTTGAATGTTGCATCAGCTAAAGTATTTGGTATCAAAAACAACGTTACAATAAAGAACAATAGAACGATTAAAACTTTTCCTGGCATATAATCCCCTCGAAAAAGTAAAGGTGAAAATAATTCACCTTATGGATACAATTGTATAGTTTCTCTGGTACCATATGAAGACGGAGTTACGAATTCTGCAATAGTTGTAGCTCCGGCTTCAGGTGTCATCACCATGCTGACAGAAGAACGGGGGGCAATATCAAGACCTGAATCCTGTTGACCACCATCTGTAGATATCTCTCCTATTGTAGTGTAGGAAAGATCCGAATCTGAAACGACAGATATGTAAATAGTTACCAGATCCCCTGTGTTCATTATCGGATTTGCCTGGGAGAATGACGTATCTTCATCTCTGATCTTCTGAACAGTGAAAAAGTGTTCAGCGTTTGCACCCGGACTTGTCTGAGTGCCATTCAGAAGATAGCCAAGGTTTCCAATTGAAGAAGCAGATGATGAGAAATTTGCCATTGAATTACCATATGTCTTATCATTGGCAGCATATATCAGGTCGTTTGTGTTAGAACTATCTGAAAGAGTTATTATCAACTGATTCAGATCCACCGGAGAACTTCCAACATTTAAGCCCACTTTCACTTTTAACAATGAAATATTGGAAGCCATATTAGTTGATGAATTCTTCGCACGTACACCTTCAATACTCTTTACAATAAGATTTGATGACACCTCTTGAGTTGCCTGTTTACCGGTTGATTGTGCCTGTTGCTGTAATACACCTGATGTCTGTATGAGCACAGATGCAGCAACTGCAGCAATGAGAACCATGGCAATGAAAATAATAAGGGTACCAATGCCAACCTGGGCAGTATTATTTTCCCTGAACTTCATATTAGAATTCATATGAACTCCTTATGTAAAAAGTATGCAGTGATCTCTATTCACTGCATATACCAATTACATTATGGATAGAGCTGTACCGTCTCTTTTACACCGTATGAAGAAGGTGCAACAAAATCAGCTGTTGTTGCAGCACCGGATTCCGGGGTAAGAACGATATTAACAGTTGTCCTTGGAACAATATTAAGTCTTGATGTTTTCAGGCCGGATGATACATTGGTTGTTGCGACATCTGAATAACTTGCTGAAGTGGCAGTATCAGAAGCTGTAGCTATGTAAACTGTGATCAGATCTCCAGTATTCATTACAGGATTGCTCTGTGAGAATGAAGAATCTTCATCACGGATCTTTTCTACTGTGTAATAGTGGTCAGAATTATTAAACGGTGTTCCGGTAATGTTTGTTGTTCCTGTCAGAAGGGTCTGGAGATTTGTGGCTGCACTTGTACCAAATGCATCCATATCACCATTATCACTACCGGCAGTTGAGTAAGACTTATCGTTTCCGGCATAGACCAGATTGTTTGCAGTTGTTCCATCAGTAATAGATATTACTACCTGATTGACATCTACAGGTGCACTGCCCACATTAAGACCAACTTTGAGTCTCAAAAGATCAATTGTGTCTGACATATCAGTCAAACTTGACTTTGCACGTACACCTTCTATGTTCTTCACCATGAGGTTAGATGATACTTCCTGAGTTGCCTGTTTTCCAGTGGACTGGGCTTTCTGCTGAAGTACACCGGATGTCTGAATGAGAACTGCTGCAGCTACAGCGGCAACAAGGACCATTGCTATAAAGACAATGAGTGTACCGATACCAACCTGGGCATCTGTATCTTTTTTTAATGTTACTCGTTTGTTTGCTTTCATGTAGATCCTCCTATAATTTCAAATATATGGATGTATTTATATACCATTTAATAATATAAATATCAATTGGTTGGAAATCTCAAACACCAAACATTAAAAACCCGCAATCAGCAAATATTATATATTAACAATGTATAAATATAACAGAGGGATCGAATGAATGCAGGCTTGTTAGTAAATGCCACAATCTGTTTTGCAATAACCATATCTTCATTTGCTTTTGCATGGGTACTTGCACGAAGTGAAGAAGAACATTCCAATAAGAGCAAACCTGCACTCTGGTCACTTGTAATATTATGGTCTCTTGTAGGACTTACATATCTTCCGACCACAATCAGAATGGTCGCAGCTTATATGGGAAAACCAACGCTTGACCTGATGATGTACAACCTTGCAGCAATTCCGTTCTCATTTGTTGCTGTACCACTTGTTTTTTTTATACTCTATGTAATTGTGGGCAGTAAAAAAATAAGTGCATACGTATCTATGCTTTTTGTTCTATTTGGTGCCTCATACCTCACTTTTCTTTTTACAAAAGGGGTTATCGGGCCTTATGTAACTAGCTATTCTTCACTTTTTACAATTAATAGTGACATAGCCATCAATATATACCTCATGGGCCTTTTTGTAATTCCCACTGCAATGATCCTCGGGTTCCTGTTATTGATATTCCTGCAAAGAATGCCAAAACACTTACGATACCGCACAGCTCTGCCCCTGGTTGCAATATCATTTGTTTTTGATTTCATGCTAACAGACATGATAACAATGGTAGACGTCATGCAGCTTGTTGCCAGAATATTCGTTCTGATAGGTACCGTCCAGGCTTTTTTAGCATACTTCCCGCCCATGACTTTGCAGGAAAAACTTGGCATAAAGAAATATCAATACGAGCTCTATGAAGAGGATGAGGAAGACATCGATGAAGACAGGGAGGAATATCCTGATGTCTGAAGATATCGATGTTGAACTTGAAAAAGAAGTGGCCGAATTCTATCAGTCACTTGGAATTCATCAGGGACCCGGAGATATCCAATACAGACTAATCCTTAGAGTGCTCGGCAAGAATGAAGGCAAGATCACCGAATTCTCCGAGATCAGAAAGTACACGGATCAGTTTGCAGATAAAGGAAGTATAGGAAGTAAAATGAAAACAGTATTTCAGCTTGAAGGACTGGTTGAAAAAGTTAAAAGAGGCGGATATATCATCACAGACAAAGGAATCACAGCCTCAAACTTCCTGAAAGATAGCACTACATTCTATAAAAAGAATAAAAGAATGGATGAGATCATAGAAAGAATGCCTTGATCTTAATGATTTCATATTACAGGTTTCCATTCTGATACTCCATTTTTTAAAGTTACCTCCTAAAACATATGTTTAGCGGCACTCAACTCATAGGAGATGAGTGTATCCGTGTTCATCTGTGGTTCTTTCCTTTAATGTTAGCCGCAGATAAATGCAGATGAACACAGATAACGTTTTTTTCACATCTATATTTATATTTATCTGTGTTACTTTTAAACACATGTAACAGGCACTCAACTTCGAAGGAGTTGAGTATATCTGTGATTAATATTAACGTAGAGGATTTCCAAAGAGCCGAAAAATAATCTCTACAAGTTAAACTCTATGCTTCTTTAGAAATAAAAATCTCTGCAATCCTATAATAAATCGACTGATATAGATAATGAAGTCAAAATAGTTATTAAGGTAAATAATGAGCAAAAATAAAAAGAAGAAGGTGATCAGATCACCTTATGGGTACAACTGTACGGTTTCTTTGATGCCATACGAAGATGGTGTCACAAATTCTGCTGTTGTTGCAGCACCGGATTCCGGAGTAAGTACCAGATTTACAACTGTTCTGGGTGACATTACAAGATCCGTAGCCTTCTGTGAACCACTTGTGGAAACAGTACCTATCTGGTTAAAAGCTGTATCTCCTGAAGCTACTGTTGAAATATAGAAAGTTACAAGATCACCGGTATTCAT
>JAASSR010000091.1 GCA_021767785.1 Methanolobus sp. | reverse complement strand
TGGGGTCTGACAGGAAACACTGTGTCTTCAGTGTAAGCCTCGATCTCAGCTTTCATTCTCATGCGGACCTTTGTGAACCTATCCTGCATTTTATCTCTAAAATGGCAGTGTTGCCGGAGGTTGAAAAGAGCCTGTCTGATACTGCCTATCAGCATTATATCAGGGATATAACTTTCATCTATTTCAGGATGGTCGCTGTGAATATGGATTATTTTCTTTGACCTGTCAGGATTCCAGGCTCTGGGACTGTATTCCACATAATCATAACCCACGCAGATTACCAGATCAGCCATCTCAAATCCACACATTATATGATCACGGTCTTTTATTCCCATGGAGCCAAGGTAGTGTTCATCATCAGCAGCCACTGCACCTTTGCCCATGAAAGTTGTAGCCACTGGCAGTCCTGTGAACTGAACAAGTTTTCTGAGCTCAGTGGCCGCATCTTCCCTGAATATGCCGTTTCCTGCAAGGATGATCGGCATGGAACTTTCTTTGATCATATCCGCAGCTTTCTTCAGCTCTTTATTATCATGAAGACTGATGTGAGGATAGATTTTTTTAGAGATCGGTTCTTTTGCAGTTTCTTCTTTAGCCACATCCTCCGGAAGCTCTATATGTGTTGCTCCCGGGCGATCAGTTGCAATATCAAAGGCTTTGTGAACGATCTCAGGTATGAAATCAGCCCGTGTCACCTTTGAATTCCATGTGGTAAATTGCTTGAAGGCTGTTACTATGTCTATGTACTGATGTGATTCCTTGTGTGTTTTTTCAAGGGCAGACTGTCCTGTGATAGCTACAAGGGGTGCTCTGTCAAGCTGTGCATCTGCAATTCCTGTTATGAGATTTGTAGCTCCCGGTCCCAGTGTTGCAAGACAGACACCAGGTTTGTGTTTAAGTCGCCCATAGACATCTGCCATGAAGGCGGCACTTTGTTCATGCCGTGTAGGAATGAATTTTATTTTTGATTCCCTGAGTGATTCTGTGAGATCTATAGTTTCCTCACCGGGAACACCAAATATGTATTCCACTCCTTCATTTTCAAGGCATTTAACAAAGAGGTCGCTGGCCTTCATCTTTCAATACACCTTCATTGATTTGATATTCATAAATTCAAGCATACCGATCCTATACAACTCTCTTCCCACACCACTTTTCTTCATACCACCGAATGGCAGTCGCGGATCTGATGCAACAAGATTATTTATAGCAATGTTTCCGGCTTCTATGTGCCTTGTCATTCTCATTGCTCTTTCGGTCTCTGCGCTCCATATACTGGTTCCGAGTCCGAATTCTGTGTTGTTTGCAAGTTGGATGGCCTCCTCGTCGGTCTTGAAAGTTATTATGGGTGCTACAGGACCGAACGTCTCTTCCCTTAGAACAGGAGCATCTTTGTTTATATCATTAAGAACTACCGGATTGTAATAATATCCCTTTCCTTCCTGCGGTCCGCCTTCCATTAACACTTGAGCACCCATCTCAAGGCTTCTGGAAACCTGCCTGTTGAGCGTATCAAGTTGTTCTTTGCTTGACAGCGGACCCATATCAGTTTCAGGATCCATGGGGTCTCCTATTTTGAGTTCAAAGATCTTATCTATGAATTGATCTGCAAAATATTCTGCTATCTGCTCATCAACCAGTAAACGTTTGGCTGCAATACAACTTTGTCCGCAATTCTGAAAACGAGCTGAAACTGCTGCTTCAGCAACTTTATCTATGTCTGCATCCTCCAGAACTATGAATGGATCACTTCCTCCGAGTTCGAGAACGAACTTCTTTATGTTCTTTCCTGCGGCTTCTGCTACTTTTTCTCCTGCATTCCGACTACCTGTAAATGATACAGCTTTTATTTCGTCTCTGGAAATTAAGGAAGAGGCAGTCGGTCCGTCAATAAGAAGTGTCTGGAAGACATCATCAGGAAGTCCGGCTTCTTTGAATATATTCTCAATTTCAAGGGCACACATGGGCACATTACTCGCATGTTTTAACAGCACTGTATTCCCGCCTGTAAGTGCCGGAATACCAAATCTCAACGCTTGCCAGAACGGAAAGTTCCAGGGCATGATGCTCAGGACTGTTCCGACAGGCTCGTAGACAAAACCCGATGTTTCAGCATCTGTTTCAACAAATTCAGCAGCAAGGAATGTCTCTGCATTCTTTGCAAAATAATCACATGCCCAGACACATTTATCGATCTCCGCCAGAGATTCTTTGATAGGTTTTCCCATTTCCTTTGTGATAGTTTCTGCCAGTTCCTGTCTTTTGTTTTTTAGAGCTTCACCTACACATTCAATGGAAAAGGTCCTTTCAACAATAGGTTCATTTTTCCATTCATCGAATGCTTTTATTGATCTTTCTATACTTTCATCGATTCTTTGTTGAGAATGGAGTCCGAATTCGCCATTCAATTCTCCTGTTGCAGGATTTACAGATTTTATTTTACCCAATCAGAATTCCCCCTTTTATCAGAAATCCGGAATTTGCACTTCCAGCTTTTATTTAATAGTTGATATGATATAAAATTGATTAAGACAATCTTCCGTTAACTGAATTCGATAAAAAATATTTAAAATAAAATATTGTGTTGGCAGAGTAGTTTCGACATGAAAAATAGTTCTGGTAAATTACATTAACTTCACAGACTTAATATTCATGAACTCAAGGAAACCATGCCTTGAAAGTTCTCTTCCTATGCCGCTTTTCTTAACTCCGCCAAATGGCAGGCATGCCTGTGGTGTGCAGAACGAGTTCACTCCTACCATTCCGGTTTCAAGCTCTGATGTCACTCTCATGGCCCTGTCACGTTCCTGGCTCCATACACTGGCACCAAGCCCGAACTCCGAATCGTTTGCAAGTTGAATAGCTTCTTCCTCGGTTTTTACTGTAATTATCGGTGCAACTGGTCCGAAAGTCTCCTCTCTCATGACCCTCATGTTCCGGGTCACTTCGCTGATAACTGTTGGTGAATACATGTATCCCTGGCTTGCCATTCTTCCACCCGGCACAAGAGGTTTTGCACCCTTTGATATTGCATCCCTTACCTGATCTTCAAGTACAAGCATCTGCTCATTCCTGACCATTGGACCAATATCTGTTTCAGGATTCATGGGGTCACCGACCTTAAGATCGAGTGTATGCTCTACAAATCTTTCCGTGAACTCTTCGGCTACTTCTTCCATGACTATGAAGCGTTTGGCTGCGATACATGTCTGGCCTGTATTAATGAAGCGGCTTGGAACACCCACTTTAGCTGCCATTTCAATATTTGCATCATCAAGAATAATGAAGGGGTCACTGCCGCCGAGTTCCAGAACGAACTTTTTCATGTTATGGGCTGAAATTTCGGCAACCTTTTGTCCGGCATCATGTCCACCTGTGAAGGAAACGGCTTTAATCTCTTTTCTGGGAATAAGTGAGGATGCCTTTTTCCCATCTATGAGAAGTGTTTGAAAGACACCTTCGGGAAATCCTGCTTCAAGAAAGATGTTCTCAATTTCCAGAGCACACATGGGTACATAGCTGGAATGTTTGAGCAACATGACGTTTCCACCTGCAAGTACATGTGATGCAGCACTCAGTACCTGCCAGAATGGAAAATTCCACGGTTTGATGGCAAGCACGCTACCCATAGGTTCGTAGTGTATCATGGAATCGCATGAACTCTCTTCCGCAGGCTCCGGTTCAAGCATTTTCTCGGCATTATCGGCAAAGTAATCGAACATTGCAGCACATTTCGCTACTTCCGGAACGGACTGTTTTATTACCTTTCCCATTTCAGCGGAAATGAGCTTCCCGTATTCCTGTTTGTTCTTCCTCAATATCTCAGCAAAATTCTTCAAAAGCTCTTTTCTCTCTGAAACATCGGTTCTTTTCCATTCCATGAACGTTTCAGCAGACTTTTTGAGTATCTGATCTATCTGTTTGTCATTGTGGCTTTCCACTTCTCCGATTACTGTACTTGTTGCAGGGTTTATGGATAAGAGCTTTGTCATGATAAATCCTCGAATCTATGATCTCTATGATATAATTGGAATAGCCGTATTTGGTATTATTGTTCATATTCAGGAATAATAAATGAGGGTTGTTAAACATTAAAAATGGTTTTTGTTTTCATTCGTAAGTAAAAATGTCTTCAATGGTGCAATTGAAAAAACCGGCAAGTCTGAAAGCAAGTTCCAGACTTGGGTCGTACTTTCCTCTTTCGATAGCATTTATGGTTTGTCTGGTGACTCCCAGTTTTTTTGCCAGTCCGTCCTGGGTCAGATCATTTTTAGCACGCCAGACCTTGATGTTATTTTTCATAACTATTCCTCTTTACATCTGTTTTCTGTACCACTGAAAGAATCCCATATAAGATATTCCTGTGATAGCAAAAAGTATTGCAACTACTGGCTGTGCCTGCAACTGGATATTGAAAATTCCAAGAACAGCAAGCAGAAATCCCTGGATGATGAATGTTATCTGGAATGTCCTGAAACTGGCTTTTTCCGCGATCCTATAATCCCTTTCGTCCTCTTTTATGATTCCACTTTTTCTGTTCTTATAATTCCACAGAGTTATTGCAATAAGTGCAACACCTGCTCCTATGAGTCCTCCAGTTGCACCATAAACGCTTGAAACCCATGCAGGTTCATATACCATTATGTAGATTCCTGTTGTTAACAAAGCGATTCCAAATATTAGCGATATAATTTCCTGAGTTTTCATACTTATCTCCATGTAAACCATACTTTACATATTGTATATATAACTTTTCTTTTAGACACTAATATGCGACATATTCTGATATATCGATGGACTTGATGTTTAGGGATAATTAAATGATCTTAGTATGAAAATGACATCGAAAAAAAGTTACTGCAGGTGACAAATATGGGGTAGTACAGATATTTTCCATACTTTTGATGTTCTGTTATCTCATTGCTATCTGTACGGCAGCAGGATATTTTTTCATTATAGTATAAGCTATGGACCTGCCAACCCAGAGCTTTCCCTGCTGCATCCTTCTCATTTTGCTTAGCTCACCAAGTATCTGTAAAGCTTCAAGAGCATTGGGGTCATTTAGATAACAACTGTCGGGAACCTTCGTGTCTGAAAAGAAAATGACAGGTAATTTGAGCTTATTCTGCAGGTCTGCGGGTAGCTTTTCGCTTAGTTCCCTTAGTACATCCTTATCGAAAACATGTTCATTCCCTGCTTTTGTTCTGGATGCAGGTCTGTCTTCTGACAGAAGATGTTCAAGGGTTTTGCGCTCGGAAACGATACCATCGTTTATCTTTCCTATTTCCACCCTCATCCATCTCATAAGAATTGAGTCCTCGGACATCGGATGCCTGTCTGACAAATTTTCATCCTCCTTATTCTTTTATGATTTTTTTCTATGCTCTCATTATCAGCACTATTTCTCTTCAGATCAGTTCGTCCAGATGATCGTACCTGAGCTTATAATATGTTCCTCTTCCGGTTCTTCCTACCTGCACAAAGATATTTTTCTTAACCAGGTCCTGAAGGTCGCGCTTTGCCGTTGAGACACCGATATCACACAGTCTCTGGTATTCCTTGTTGGTGATCTTTCCCATCTCTCGGGTGAAATTTATTGCATCTATCTGCCGGTCTTTCAGGCCGGCCCGGATATATTTTCCAATGGTTCCGTGATCACGGCTTATATTCAGAACACCATTCTCAACTCTTGAAGTCTTCAATGCAAGACCGTAGAGATAGTACTCAAGCCACTCGTTTATATTTGGTTCTTCTCCGTTGCTGCCTTCAAGTCTTTCGAAATATTCCTTTTTTCTCTGGTTGAAGAATTCCTCAATAGTGAAGAGCTTTTTTGATTCTTTAAAACTTTTAGCAAGAATATAAGAAGACAGACTTATGGCAATAGTACCACTGGCTTTTTCAAAAGGATGCATGCGATAAAATTCGTAGTGCATAATTCCCGCTTTCAAAGCAGGGAGCATATTCACAGCCTCATCGCTGTAAACCCATTCTAGCAGATCTCTGACACAGTATCGGACTCTTTCAGGTTCCATAAATCCTTTTGCTATGGTTGTGCGATACTTGCCTGTCTCATTTCCAGGAAGTATTCCGTCCATGGCAATTTTGTGGAGTGTGAGTATCATCTCTTCGGATATATTATCTTCAATACCGCAGAGATATTCATTCAGTTCCAGAAAGTTAACAACCTGTTTTTTATCAGTCTCGTCGCCGAATATATCCTGACCATTAACGAGCTTTGTAACCTGCCTGATGGAAAGTCCGTTCCCTTCCAGGCTTGTTGCATGATAGGCAAGTCTGAACAGGTTGTTGATCTGTAGTCTTCTTTTCCAGGCAGAAGGCACATGTGTGTTGAGGATAAGCTCTCTGGCTGCCCGTATTCTTGCAAGCAGACGCACTATCCTGTCATTGTAATGAAAATCCGGCTGGTACATTTTATATCTCCTGGGACGGCCTTCACATGATTGGCCGGGTATAAAGACTAAATATAAATTCTTTAAATACGACTTATAATTATGGACGACCTGAATACTACAGCAGAGAAGATAAAGACAATGGAGATCAGAGGGGCAGGAAGGATTGCAGTTGCAGCATCAGCTGCACTCAGGGATTATGCGATATCTTTAAAGTCACTGCCCTTTGATGAGTTCAATATTAAATTAGAAGAAGCTGCAAAAAACCTTGTGGATACAAGACCCACTGCCGTGTCCCTTCCAAATGCCGTTGCATTAACTAAAAGATACAGTGCTGAAAACGTTCCCGATGCAATTAATGAGATAGTTGATAACGCTGAGAAGTTCATAAAGAATGCAGAGGAAGCGCTGGGTAAGATCGGAAAGATAGGTGCTGAGCGGATTCATGACGGGGATGTGGTTATGACCCATTGTAATTCCCATGCAGCTATCTCCATTATCAAAACAGCATTCGATCAGGGTAAGGATATATCCGTGATTGCCACAGAATCCAGGCCCAGAAGACAGGGCTTTATTACTATCAGGGAACTGAACGATTATGGTATTCCTACGACACTTATTGTTGACTCGGCTGTGCGGCTGACCATGAAAGAAGTTGATCTTGTGGTAGTTGGTGCGGATTCAATCTCAGTTAATGGTGCACTTGTTAATAAGATCGGAACTTCCCAGCTTGCACTGGCAGCCCAGGAAGCACGGAAAAATCTAATAGTTGCTGCTGAAACTTATAAATTCAGCCCCCGCACTCTTCTCGGAGAAATGGTTGAGATCGAGGATCGTGGTAGCGAGGAAGTAGTTGATTCTGAGATTCTTCGGGAACTTCCGAATGTTAATGTAAAGAACCCTGCATTTGATGTTACACCAGCAGAATATATTGATCTCATAATTACTGAAGTTGGGGCTTTTCCGCCAGCCATGGCTTTTACCATAATCAGGGATTATCTGGGACTTGAACTTGAGATATGAATACTGAATGGTAAATCGTTAAAAGCCATATTAATCATTTTTTACCCACGGTTGCAACATATATCACAAACTCATTTTCCCCGTCTATCCCAAGTGCAGGATTGATTTTCTCATCAATGAATGCTGCAATCGCGCACACTCCACAACCAACAGATCCTGCGCTCAGATAGAGATTCTGGCATGTGTGCCCTGCATCCAGATGCAGATACCTGTAACCTCTCTGCCCGTATCTCCATGTCATTCTGTAGGGAACTGCTGTCCAGATAAATGTCACAGCACTTGTTTTAACAAAATGCTGATCCAGACATCCCCGCTTGATCTTGTCTGCTATATCCTTTTCAGTGTTTATCTCCACAAGTTTGTGTTCAATCGGAAGGAATCTGTAGAGGCCTTTCTCCAGCCCTTCTACATTGTTTGCGAGTATGTATGTCTCCAGTGCATGTCTTGCACCGGCTGAAGGTACGTTTCTGAATGTCACTACGTCACGAACAACTTCCCTGACACCCTGCGTGCACCAGAGGAGATATGAAAGTTCTTCCATTGAAATTGCTTCAGAACTATAGTTTCTGATACTTGATCTCTTTTCAATTACCTGTCTCAGATCTGTACTTTCAACTTTGATCCTTTCAGGATGAGGCAGATCGATTATCTTGCTATCTTCACCTGCTCCAATTTCCAGATCAGGTTGTGGGTATCCCATAGCCTGGTCTGAAGTTTCAAGAAATCGGTACTGTGTTTTTTCCATGAATTCTTTGCCTGTTTTACTCAAGGTGACAACCCCCTATTTGTGTCCTGTAAGGAGAATCTGTAATCAGGATTTATACTTCTTCTCCTATATAGGAACACTTTTGAAAAAGAAAGACTATAAAAAAATAAAAAAAGAGGACCTGCCTGTATATTTTCTGGTAGACGAAAAAAACATGGATACTCAGTTGTTCTCGGAGATAATCTCTTCTGCCTTTTCTTTCATATTGGGGAACATTCTTAGGGTATGGCGCCTGTAATCACCAACATAAAAGAATAGGTCTGTTCAATTCTCATTTTTTCGGTTACCTTCGATAACCTTTGTTTCTGTAAAAACAGCAGTCATGCAGGAAGAAATGCAATTATGGTTGAACTTAAATAAGTGTGTAAAGGATAATGAAGGGATCTGCTATCAGTGAATAAGCAATAGGCGCTCTTGC
>JAASSR010000017.1 GCA_021767785.1 Methanolobus sp. | reverse complement strand
CTCAATTTCTACAGGTAAATGTTTTATGA
Organism: Methanolobus sp.; assembly: GCA_021767785.1. Classification (GTDB taxonomy): domain Archaea; phylum Halobacteriota; class Methanosarcinia; order Methanosarcinales; family Methanosarcinaceae; genus Methanolobus. Next base: position 28,646 of record JAASSR010000017.1, on the reverse strand, counting down.
GACCAAAACGCATGGCAATTTGTTTTGCTGTGCCGTTCCCAAGAACTCCAAGGTTCTTTTTTGGGATATTTACGAGTATTCCAACATCTATAACTATTTCGTTCTCATGTATCTGACGTATAATACCCTTATAAGTCTCATTGCTCTTAAGGTTTGTAACAGGTTTCCCGAATTTGGTGGCAAGATAATTAGACGCGAACTCACTGTCCTCTCCTTTAATATCTGCCATCAGCCAGTTATCATCAGTGACAGAAAAAGTTGCTGTGGCATTAAGCTCTCTGAGCTCATTGTTCACAAGTACCTGAGCAGAATGAAATGCACGTTCACGTTTTCCATATATGTTCAATAATAATTTTACAGTGACCATTTTATTATCCTTTCACTTATTTTTTCATAACAAGGTCAAAGATATCCTGTATCTCATTGAGTTTATCCAGATCCTTGTCATCAACAAGGTCTTCATTCTCTTCTATGGAATTTAAGAGTAACTGGATGTCACGACTGAAAGGACCAATTTTCATTTTCATGACCTGAGCTTCCGAATTTACGCTGCAAAGATCATTATAGGTAGAAATTATCTGTTCATGGAGTCTGTCGATATGTTCCCTGGTCTTTATCCTCTCATCATCTGAAACTTCACTGTCCTGTGTGATAGTTCCTTCATCGGTATTTTCCTGAGTACCCTCAGGTGTTTCACCTTCTATGGCCATTACCAGGTTCTTGAGGGCCTCGACTACCCTGTACCCATGCTCTGTCAGTTCCACATATTTCACACGTCCTTCGACTGAAAACTGTACCAGACCGTGTTCTTCCATTTTTGAAAGTATTTTTGTTGTGTGAGCAAAAGTGGAATTGATCTCTTTTGTGATCACTGATGCATACGTTTTTTGTAAGGACCATATAGTCAGAAGGGCAAGAGTTGGTTTTTCCTGTAAAAAAAGCTGCTCAGCATATTCTTTTGTCATATAATTACCCTCTAAATAAAGCATTTGAAATCCTTATTTGAAAAACACCATAATACCTTGTATTATATATTTTAATATATATCATTAAAATAAAAATAGTATATATTTCTATCGGATATTAAGGATTATTTTTTTTATATCCGGTATCTTCGCATCTGTTTTGAAGGATGTTCCGGTAAAATGCGTCCTTGAAGCCCTGAATCCGTTACTTTGAAGTGCTGTTATAAGTTTGTCAATTGTTGATGCTGAGACTCCAAGCTTTTTGCATATAAGATGCTGGTCATAGAACATTGGTATGTCCAGTTCGTCCCTGCAGAATTCAAGCATTCTGATTGCCAATTCTCTGGTACCAGGACAACGATCTTCTATTTCGGAAATGGTCTCAGAACAAAATTCAGGGTTATGCAATTTTCCAAGCCACAGAGGTCCTGCAACAATATTCTTTTCACCACAAAGATCGCATTTTTCCTCAATAGCAGGTGTCAGCCCGTACCTTGCTTCCCTGTGACCGCATGAAAGGCAATGTGCGATAAAACCCATTTTCTTCAGCATCCTGTCAGCCTGCTTTGCACCCCTTTTTATTTCAAGATAGGTACGTACATAGTGCCGCGTGGCATGTGACAACAGGGGTACCATTGCTTTATCATGGAGTGACAGCTCCCTGGCTATTTTTCCAAGGAGTATTCGCACGCCCATTTCGCTGTGATATTCATTATTGAAAGGGACTGCAGCATATTTGCGAATGCCGGAATTAAGATGCGCACCGCAAAGTGGCGCCGTATCAGTTGCCGTAACTTCAAGGAGATTGATCACTGAACGTGCAGCCGCCGCAAGAAAGGGTGCAGGAGTTCCGAAAGGATCAAGATCGACAATATTGAAGTACTTCTCATGGAGAAGTACATTTGCATTCCTGTGACTTGCAACTGTCCGGTTGCCAATGTTCAGTTTTTCAATATTCTGCTTTATGAGCCTGTAAGCGTCCTCATTCCAGTCATTGAGTGTTGTATGAATTCCTGTTTCGTTTGAAATGCGGAGTCCGCGGATACCTGATGCGGAAAGTGCATCAACATATCTGACAGTTTTTTCAGGATCGGGTTTTGATCTCTTAATAAAAGCAGATGTTGCTGCTACGGAGATATCACGGTTCATTTCCATGGCAGGATTATAAAAAACAGGGGCCGCGGAAGGAGCAAAATGAGCATCTTCCTCATGGAAGGGAACCAGGACCTCAGTATCTCCTTCTTTGACAGATCTTACTTTCATCCGGTTCCCTGAAGATACATTCTTATTTAACGATAATGGTTCCCTTCATCCTTTCTTCGAAGCCCAGTACCTTGTATGTGTAGGTACCTGTTTCATTAAAGGTATATTTGAATGTCAACCTTTTTCCTATATTCTTATTTTCCCAAAGTCCTTCATTGCTTACAAGCGTGAACACTCTGGTAGGATCATTACGGTTGAACCAAACAACAGTGTCTCCGGTATTGATGGTAATGTTACTTGGTTGTGTCAGGAAGTTCTCCATATAGATAGTATAGGTTCTGGGTTCCTCAGATTCGACAACTTTAACTCCTTCATCCTCTCCATCTGAAATTTCATCTTCCTGAGTTTCGTTCGTATAGGAATCTTCAGCTGGAGTCTCATTTACAGTTTCTTCAACTGATCCGTTGAGGCTGGTATTCTCCTCAGACACCTCTTCAGTTTCATCAACACACCCAATAACCAGAAATGAGACTAATATAAGGAATATTAGCAATAATTTAGCTTTCATTGAATCACCTGCATTAGAATATAATTCTGATGGTTAATTAACCTCTCGACCTGTCTTTATAAGCTCAACATTAATGTTATGTTCCTTATCTTTATCATCTATATCTATAACAGCCGCAAAACCCAATGCAGCCATACCAGGGTTCACGATTATTGTTTTTCCGGATCGTCGTATGCCTCTGGCTTCATGAATATGTCCGCAGACAATAATATCAGCTTTGTCAAGAAGAACATTCAGTGCTTTGCAACCCACGTGCATACCTCCCACCTCATCCAGTATTCCGTGAGGCGGTGTGTGTGTAAGGGCCACCAGAATCTCATTCGTATTCACTTCATTGAGCATCCTGTTAATATTCTCCTCGTAGTCACATTCCTGTATCTCAAAAGGAGTACAGAAGGGAGTCGGATTGGATCCCCCCATTCCTATGAACCTTATACCTTTTATTGATATTGAGCTTTTATGAAGGTTGACGGCCTTTGATTCTTCGATGGTTTTCAGGATCGACTCATTATCACAGTTTCCCGGGACTGCAAGTATAGTCTGGTTGAATTTATTCATAAGGTCAACTGCTTTTTCATCAGGTCCGAAATTAGTGATGTCGCCTGCTATCAGCACGACATCGATTTCTCCTGCAATATCCATCAGTTCTTCTATCTCAGAGTAGTTGCCATGCGGGTCTGCAATAGCAAACAATCTCATCTTATGTATCTCTCCGTTTGTTCTCAGAATTTGCGATCTCCACCAAGCAGACCGCCCAGTGCATCGCTTCCGATACCTGCTATTCCGGAGGATTCACCCCTCTGTTCCCTATTGCCATTAGTATGTCTTGATGCAGCAACTATCCTGTCCGCAAGGCGTGAGAATGGCAGACTTTGCAGGTAGACCTTTCCGGGACCTTTCAGGCTTGCGAGTACCAGCCCTTCACCTCCAAAGAGCGCGTTCTTAAATCCGCCTGCCCACTGGATGTCATAGCTTACACTTTCTTCAAATGCGGTCAAACATCCCGTATCAACCCTCAGAACCTCTCCGGCGGCAAGGTCTTTTTCAACAATGGTCCCTCCGGCATGTACAAAAGCCATACCATCACCTTTGAGTCTCTGAAGTATGAACCCTTCACCTCCGAAAAGTCCTGCTCCGATCTTTTTGGTAAGTGCCAGTTCGATATCTATCCCATTGGCTGCACAGAGAAAGGAATCTTTCTGACACAGAAAGCTTCCGCCGAATCTGCCAAGGTCAAGAGGAATGATCTTTCCCGGATATGGTGCTCCGAATGCAACATATCCCTTACCGGGTCCTTCCTGAATAAAACTTGTTATAAAGAAACTCTCCCCTGTTATTGCACGTTTCAGGCCTTTGAGAAGTCCGCCTCCTGTGGATGTTTCCATTTTTATGCCCTGTCCCATATACATCATGGCACCTGCTTCAGCTCTCACAGCTTCCTTTTTATCGAGTTCAATTTCCACAAGCTGCATGTCGTCGCCTATTATGTTGTAATCTATTTCATCTGCCATCAGTGATTCTCCAATAAATTGTCAAAACAAACTTAATACGTATAACTTTTAGTAGATATTTGTATTGCTTGTTGTATTGCTTCTAGCTTATATTTATGCCTATCTTTATGTATTCATCTTTTAACATCAGATATCCCGTTAATAGCACAACTCTACTTGAATAGTTTAATATACCACCTGTACGTAACCACCTGTTGATTAAGTGTGTACCGAAAAAATTTCCCACTTCATTTGAAGCATTATTTGCTTGCATTAAAGGCAAGGAAACATGGCGGTAGGACTTACGACTTAGCTGAAAAATTAAATATATCAGAATCAGATATTCTTGATTTCAGCAAAAATACAAATCCTTTGGGAACACCATTCAATTTCAGGACAGCTAATCTGAACCTGGAAAAAGTGGTCTTTAATTCCATAGATAAGATCGGCCAGTATCCTGATAACCGATATCTTGAGTTCAGGAATGCTGCTGCAGGATTTGCAGGTGATGATATCTCCTATGAGAACATCGTTCCTGGCAATGGTTCCTGTGAGTTATTACGCCTTCTAATGGAAACCGTTGTCAATGAAGAGGATCTTGTGATAGTACCTTCTCCTTCAGCCGGTCAATACAGACATATAGCTGAAGTTTTTGGTGCCCGTGTGAATTCTTTCACTTCCCGTGAACTGCTAACTCTTCCGAAAATGACACTGGAAAGGTCAAAGGTCATTATTATCGAAAACCCCAATGATCCAACAGGGGAGCTCATCTCAAAAGATGCCCTTCTAAGTCTTGCAGACAGATGTGCTGCACATGAAACTTTGCTTATAGTCGATGAATCATCCATTGAACTTGCAGATCCTGCTGTGAGTGTTGCAGATATTGTAATGAATAATGATCATCTGTTTGTAATAAGGTCTATCTCTAATATCATTGGTATGCCCGGATTGAGGCTTGCATATGGCATAGCATCTTCTTCCATGGCTGAAATCCTGAATGCTGCACGCCTTTCGTGGAACATAGGTTCAATAGAGGAGGCAATTGGAACTGCCTTCCTGAGTATGGAAGGTGGCCCTTACAGTGATTACCTGACCCGTTCCAGAAAAATTATCAAAGAAGAAAGTGAATACATCAGAGAACGGCTTTCAGGTATCTATGGTTTCGATCCAGTGGAAAGCAGTTCGAATTATATGCTTGTGGATGTCAAAGACCTTTTCCTTGATTCCGTAAGGCTTACAGAGGGTCTTGCATCCCATGGAATATTGATCCGGGAATGCAGTGATTTCTTTGGAGGCGAAAAACGCTACATAAGGATCTCAGTAAGAAGCAGGAATGAATTCGATAGCCTTATCAATACTCTTAATGATGTATTTGCTGAATTGAGCAAAGAGGATGCCAGGGAAAAGCTTGAAGAGACCATAGAACAAGGTAGTACCTCCTGTTCAGGTCGTGGTACATGTGAATATTATCCATGCCATTTCCCTGGTCAGGACTGTACCTTCTGTTTCTGTCCTTTCTATGCATGTGAAGATGAGAGGACAGGTGGTAAATGGATAGAAAGTTCCACAGGCGGACAGGTGTGGAGTTGTGAACACTGCACATTATTGCATAGACCAAAGGTCGCCAAAAAGGTGCTTGATGCACTGATGGCGGACGGAGACACTGATGATAATATAAGGAGGGCATGGAAGGAAATAATTCTTCCTCTGTTAAGGTGATCTAATCATCAATTGAACAGGTTAATATATTTCCTATTTGCTACATGCTTTGATTATTGTGACAGACCAGAGCTCAACTTTTCCGATGAAAAAGTATCTTTTAAGCCTTGAACCATGCAAGCATGGTGGATTGATTAGAAAAAGTTCCCAGCTATACGGGATACCTGAATCTGAAATGCTGGATGCAAGTGCAAGTCTGAATCCTTTCGGAACCCCCTTCGATCATCCGGATTCCGACCTTGATCTCAATGAACTTTTAAAAAAGGGGCTTAACAAGCTAGAACAATATCCGGATAATCGCTACCTCGAATACAGGGCAGCAGCAGCAGATTTTGTAGGTATGGGTATAACGTATGAGAATATTATTCCGGGAAACGGTTCCACCGAAATAATACGCCTTGTTGCTGAATGTGTCATCGGAGAAGATGATGTCGTACTTATTCCCAGACCGACTTTCAGTGAGTATGAGATGCAGTGTCAGGTTATGGGTGCAAGTATCAAATATGTGGATCAGGAGGATATCTTTGATCTTGATGACGCTCTTCTTGAGGAAGCAAAGATCATCTTTGTCTGTAATCCCAATAACCCTACAGGGAGGATGATCCCAAAAGAAAGGATTGAAGCACTCGCAGAGAAATGTGTATCTCATAAGACCATTCTTTTTGTGGACGAGGCATTTATAGAACTTGCAGATCCTGAACAGAGTGTTGCTTATCTTGTAGAGGATAATGATTACCTTTTCATCCAGCGCTCCCTTACCAAAGCTTTTGCTATTCCGGGTATCAGGATGGGATTCGGTATTGCTTCAAGCAAATTCGCCTGCGTACTTAACAGCGCAAGACTTTCATGGAACATGGGTTGTATTGCTGATACTGTTGCAACCGCTCTTTTGAGCATGGAAGGGGGAGTTAACAGCAAGTATCTTAAGAATTCCAGGGATTTCATTGAAAAAGAACGTGAGTTCCTGATGCAGAAACTCTCACGGAGAGGCTTCAGGCCCTTTGAAAGCAGTGTGAACTATATTTATGTTGATATCTCAGAGTTATCTTTGAATTCCACTGAGCTTGCACAACGTATGGCTTCTCATGGAGTATTGATCCGTGATTGCAGTTCATTCCAAGATAACGGAAAGGACCACATAAGAATAGCCATCCGTACCAGGGAAGAGAATGAACGTATAGCATCCACCATCAGACAGGTCATCTATGAATGGGGCCGTGAACAGGCAAAGATACAACTTGAGGAGAATATAAGATCGGCTGTAAATTGCGGACGTAAGGGAAGTAATACGGAATGCGATTACTATCCATGTCATTTTGAAGGGCAGGACTGCACTTTCTGTTTCTGCCCCTTCTATCCCTGTGGAGATTCCAGAACAGGTGGTAACTGGGTTGAAAGCTCCAGTGGTGGACAGGTATGGAGCTGTCTGAAATGTAATATCGTACATGAAGAGAAGGTTGTAGACGAATTGCTTTCTGTGTTCACAACAGAAGGACTTAATAAAGAAAGTATCAAAAAGGCGTGGAAAGAAGTCATGGAGAACAATCTATGATATTGCCGGTACAGCCTGACGTAAGTGAACTGGTAATCGTACTTCTGCTAGCCTATTTAATAGATTTGATATTCTGTGAACCTCCTGCATCTGTACATCCTGTTGTATGGATGGGGAAATTGATAGGATTCTTCAAGAAAAATGTTCCCGGAACCTACAAAAAACTCTATGGTATTTTAACAGCGCTTGTAACAATACTATTCGGATGTTTGATCGGATATTCAGTTTTATATTTCATGTCACTGGACATCATTCCTTCGATACTGGGTTATATTGTTGCTGCTTATTTCCTGAAAGCTACGTTTGCCATACGCTGTCTTTATGGTGCTGCCGATGAGGTAAGAGAAGAACTGGATTTGAGAAATATCGATGCAGCAAGGCAAAAGCTCTCTATGTATGTGAGCAGGAACACAACAGAACTGGATGAGGGTCATGTTTCATCGGCTATCATTGAAACAACATCAGAGAATTATGTTGACGGAATACTGTCACCTCTGTTGTTCTATGCCTTTTTCGGCCCATTCGGATTGATGGCTGCGTATGTGTTCAAGGCTACAAGTACCCTTGATTCCATGATAGGTTACACTGATGAACGACATCGTGAGTTTGGCTGGTTCTCTGCAAAACTGGATGATGTGCTTAACTGGATTCCTGCCCGTGTCTCAGTACTTTTACTTTCTGTGTCAACTTTCGTTGTGAGTGTTTTCTATCGTGAGGTGAAGGTTCCTGATTATAAAAGTGCTCTCAACAGAGGATTTAAGGAAGGTCTGAACACACCCTCTCCAAATTCCGGATTCCCTATGGCTTCTATAGCCGGTGCACTGAACATAAAACTGGAAAAACCCGGGACCTATATACTGGGACACGCTTATTCTTATCCCACTTCCGAAGATATCAAACTGACCTCATGGATAATCCTTGTGGCTTCATTGTTCGCTATAGTCGTCTCTTCATTTGTACTTATATGCTTATACTTGTAATATAGTTCAAAATAGTTCACATGAAAAGTTTCAGTCGATAAATTCAATGACAGAAGAATATGCATAAGATTAAAAGTGTATCAATTTACTGATTATAGGAATAGAACCAATTCCCAAAGTGATGACAATGAAATTATCGGATATAGATTCAGAAGATATGAAAAAGAACCAGTCAAAAGAACTGGAAGGCGAGATCACCAGGGATATAATCGAGATCCTTGAAGAAGAAGGAATAACTGTCCAGATGCTTGTTGATGCGGCACTGGAATTGTATGCTCCACACCCCGGTATTGAAACAAAGGAACGCGCTGAAGAGAAGTTCCTTGCAGAACTTGATATTGCTCTATCGGATCCCAATCTCTGTCTGCTGATATATTCCGGAGTAATGCTTGAAAAGGAAGGTCGGAAAGGAAATCTGCCAAATATAAGTAAAAGTTCTTATGAAAAGGACCTGACCTTCATAATCGCAGATGAGGTTCTCGGAATGAGCATCTCCAAATATATCAGTGGAGATAAGGGGATGTTCGAGTTCGTGCGCTTCGATAAGCAAAAACCAGGTATCCTTTCGGAACTTGGTCCTTTCATGGACGATATAATAGGGGGACTTATTGGTGGTGTGTCAGCGAACATGTATACAAGGGCCATGGCAGAAGCAGCAGGTACCTCAGGTAAGACCTTCAAAAAAGAGAAAAAAGAGGCAAAAGACTCAAGTGATGTGATAGCAGGATGAATTCATTCTTATTGGCCCTTCGTTCCAGTTTCGGTTTTCTTTCAACCATTCCGGTGGGTATTACCATGGAAGGCCTTGATGCCTTCTTTAAGAGAACATACCTGCATCTGGTAGTAGGAATAGTGCTTGGCCTGTTAATGGGGGCCGTTGCCTACATTCTTATAAGCTTTCTGCCAATATCCGTAAGTGCTGTTCTGATCATTGCGTTTGTTTACTATATCACAGGCCTGAACCATCTCGACGGACTTGCGGATCTTGGAGACGGCCTGACAGCACATGGTTCAATTGAAAGGAAACTAAAAGCGCTTAAAGATATCTCTCTTGGAATCGGCGGGGTTGCCTATGCTGCTCTTACCATTATTACATTCTATGCCGCTCTTATATCGCTTTATGATGTGGCTGCAGATATCTATCCGACTGTCTCAGACACGGCAGGGATCTTTTTCTTTGCGATGTTTGTTTCAGAGATAAGTGCAATGCAGTCCATGTTGACAATTGCTGCATTCGGAAAAGCCATTCATGAGGGCTTGGGCTCTATGCCTATAAAGAATACCACGCTCCCAAAGTATATCATAGGTTTTGTTATTGGAATTGTTGCCTGTAGCGGAGCATCATTCATCTTCCCTGGTCCTGCAATAACTGGTGTAATTGCCTTTATAGCTGCAATCCTTGCGACACTTGTATTGCTTAATATCAGTAACAGGCATTTTGGTGGTGTTAACGGCGATGTAATTGGTGCCGCAAATGAAATAGGAAGAATAATAGCACTCATTGCTGTTACAGTGGTATTGATGTACGGAGGTATTTTTTGGACGCTATAATAATGGCAGGGGGTTTTGGAAGCAGACTTGGGATGGGTGAGAAACCCTGTGTAGAGTTACTTGGAAAACCACTTATATCCTATGTGATAGACACACTTCGAAAAACAAAAAGCATAGATGATATTTATGTTGCTGTTTCCCCTGCAACCCCAAAGACAGCAACCTTTGTGGAAGATGAGTATGACGACAATGTTCAGGTAATACCTACAGCAGGGGGAAATTATGTAGGGGATATGGTGTATGCTGTAAAGGCTGCATGCATAACAGAACCACTTATGATATTGATGGCGGATCTGCCTTTACTAACATCTGAACTTCTGGAAAAGGTCATAGAAGAGTACAGAGTTTGCGGCAAGCCTGCAATGTCTATTTTTTCCCCTATAGCCATTTGTAAAAGCCTGGGTATCAGACCTGACACTGTATTTAACTGGGATGGCAAGCTCATTGTTCCTTCGGGTATTAATATACTTGATGGCGGGGATGTCGATAATGAGCAGGATTATGTCAGTCTTGTGCTGGATGATATTGAACTGGCCTTAAATATAAATACGGTTGAAGATTTGCAGAAATGCAAGCAAATGCTCCTTGAAAGAAGTTCGGATTCCTCAGGCAATTGATCATGTTATTTTTGTTGTCAAACTACTTAAATATTTTATGTATGAGCTTGTTTCCATCATACTCTCCGTATTATTTATATCCGATAAAAACTAATATTTATTAGCGCAGGCTGGAACAAATTCGTTTGTGCGGGTGGTTGGAGAATCATCAGGCACCTTTTAGGGAATAAATATCAGATATGAAACAGATATAAAAAGGTGCCTATCCTTTTTACAATGATTGTTAATTCAGAGTTCCTCTAGTTTATCTGCAGTCTCTGCTTTAGGAATTTATAGACCTGATCCTCAGCATCAATATAAAACAAAGCATTTAAATCATATCTCTAAATAAAACCAATATTATTCAGGTTGTTATATATACGAGGTTGGGTTTAATGAGCAAAAAATCATGCATGACTTTTATTGTGTGTATCATTCTCATTTTGGCAGTTGCAGGCAGTGGCTGCACTGATTCTGATGATACCGGGATTGCTGAGGAGCAGGATGAACCTGTAGAGGAAACTGGGTCGGCTCCTGAAGAAACGGAAGTTGATGACAGCAGTTATATCAATTCAATAGGCATTGAATTTGTAAAGATATCCGCAGGGGATTTTCTGATGGGCGCTCCAGAAGAGGAAAAATACAGTGATAAAGATGAACGACCTGTGCATCAGGTCACCATAACTAAGGATTTCTATATTGGAGTATATGAGGTGACCCAGGAACAATGGGAAGAAGTGATGGGAAGCAATCCATCCTATTTTACAGGTGACAGTTCCTTACCTGTGGAAAAAGTATCCTGGGATGATGCAAATGATTTCGTTGAGGAACTGAACAAAATGGAGAATACCGATACTTATCGTCTTCCTACTGAAGCAGAATGGGAATATACTGCCAGAGCAGGTACAGATACGGCTTTTTCATTCGGTGATGATCCCACAATGCTGACGAATTACGGCTGGTATGATGATAATTCTGAAGATAAAACGCGTCCTGTGGGTATGAAAAAAGCAAATCCATGGGGTCTTTATGATGTACATGGAAATGTTGCAGAATGGGTACTCGACGAATATCACAGCAAATACCACAATGCACCAAGTGACGGTAGTGAATGGACAGGAGGAGTTGACAGAAGGGTATTCCGTGGCGGAAGCTGGGAAAATGCCGAGGTCAATTGTCGCTCGGCATCCAGGGACAGTATCGGTGAAGGTAGCCGCACCAATTATATAGGTCTCCGTCTGGTGAAAGAGATCTGATATGACTTACAGCGGATCTACTTTTCTTTATTTTTCATATTATTTATACTGGATATCAATTGTTCGATACTTTTAAGGAGCATTCATAAGGGCCTTAGTTGGCGAGGATTTATAACTGAATGCTTGGTCCTGCAATATATTTAAATCGAATATTGCAGTAGGAATATGACAATTGCAGGTACATATTTAAATATCAAGTTCAAGTATCCAAACTTAGATATCAAAACTCAAATCTCAAATCAAATATTACACTTGACTTTCAGCATGGAGAATCCCATATGATAGAGGAGATCACCAATAAGTACGACCCACAGAATATAGAGAAGAAGGTACATGATTTCTGGACGGAGGTCGATGCCTATTCCAAGGTACGTGAGCACAGAAAAGGTGGAAAAAGGTTCTTTTTCGTAGATGGACCACCATATACCACCGGAAATATACATCTGGGAACTGCCTGGAATAAGATAATCAAGGACTCTATCCTGAGATATCGCTCCATGACCGGCCATGACATAGTAGACCGTGCAGGTTGGGATATGCATGGTCTTCCCATAGAGGTAAAGGTTGAAGGAGTTCTTGGGTTCACATCCAAGAAAGATATAGAAAGATACGGTGTCGGTAATTTTATCGAAAAATGCAAGGAATTCGCACTCACTCAGAAGGATGATATGACCGGGCAGTTCCAGATGCTTGGAGCATGGCTTGACTGGAAAGATCCATACATGACACTGAGAGATGAATATATTGAAGCTGCCTGGTGGACTCTCAAACAGGCCCAGGAAAAAGCCCTCCTTGAACAGGGAAAAAGAGTGGTCAACTGGTGTCCTCGTTGCGAAACGGCAATAGCAGATTCAGAAGTTGAATATGAGGAAAGGAAGGACCCTTCCATATTTGTAAAGTTCAAAATAAAGGATGAAGAGAACACCTTTATAGTGATATGGACAACAACCCCCTGGACCATTCCTTCCAACGTTGCAGTTGCGGTGCATCCTTCATTTGAATATTCAAAGGTAAAAGCCATTACTTCAGAAGGAAAGGAAGAGATACTGATAGTGGCTTCAGAGCTTGTGGAAAATGTACTCAGGAAAGGACGGTATAAGGATTACGAAGTTCTCGACACAATGCTTGGAGAATATCTTACATCCCTGTCATATGAAAGTCCGCTGGCAGATATGGTTCCGATACAGGGAGAAATGAAACACAATATATTCCTCGCCGATTTTGTAACCGCAGAGAACACAGGATGTGTTCATATCGCTCCTGGTCATGGTATAGATGACTTTGAAGTAGGAAAAAAGCATGGTATCCCGATTTTCTGTCCGGTGGGTCCTGACGGACGCTATACAGAAGATGCAGGCGAATATGCCGGTATGCATATCCGTGAAGCCAATAAGGTTGTCATAGAGGATCTTATTGAACGTGGAAATCTGCTCTCAGATGGTACCATTGAGCACAGGTATGGACACTGCTGGCGCTGTAAGACACCTATCATCTACCTTGCAACTGAACAATGGTTCATAAAGATCGGAGAGCTCAAGGATCAGATGCTCTCTGAGATAGCACAGGTAAAATGGTATCCCGAATGGGCTGGTTCTTCAAGATTCAGGGACTGGATAGAGGGTGCACGTGACTGGTGTGTGTCCCGTCAGAGATACTGGGGTATTCCGATACCGGTCTGGCAATGTAATTCCTGTGACAGGATGCATGTGATAGGTACCAGGGAAGAATTACAGGAAATGTCAGGTATTACCGGGGATATCGAACTTCACAGACCTTATGTGGACGAGATTCTGCTGGATTGCGAATGCGGCGGAAAAATGAAACGTGTGGAAGATGTCTTTGATGTCTGGTTCGATTCGGCTGTAGCATCCTGGGCAACGTTACGTTTCCCTCATGAGAAAGAGGATTTTGAGAAATGGTGGCCTGCTGACTTCATTACTGAAGGACAGGATCAGACCCGTGGATGGTTCTATTCACAACTCGGTGCCAGTATGGTAGCTTTCGGAAAGGCACCTTACAAGAGTGTGCTCATGCATGGTTTCACCCTTGACGGTGAAGGCAGGAAAATGTCCAAGAGCCTTGGCAACGTCGTTGCACCTATAGATGTAATAGAAGAATTCGGTGCAGATTCGCTGCGGTGTTTCGTATTGTCATCAAGTGCACCATGGGATGATCTGAAATTCGCAACCGGTGAGCTCAAGAACATTCACAGGACTCTGAATATTCTCTGGAATGTATACAGGTTCCCTTTACCTTACATGGTTCTTGATGAATTCGATCCTTCGCAGGTATCTTTTGAATCTGTCAAGCCGCATCTGCGTAAAGAAGACAGATGGATACTTTCAAGGGCTCAGTCACTTGTGGCTGATGTGGATGAGGCCATGGATAAATGCACATTGCACAGGGCACTACGAGCTATCAATGAGTTTGTGCTTGAGGATCTTTCACGATGGTATATTCAACTTATCAGGCCCAGAACCTGGGTAGAAGCAGATGACCCTGACAAGCTTGCTGTATATCGTGTGCTCTATGATGTATTCGTTCTTACAGCAAAGGTCACGGCACCTTTCATGCCGCATCTGGCCGAGGAAATGTATCAGAATCTTGTGAGGAAGGTCTATCCCGACTCTCCGGTAACAATTCACATGACAGATTGGCCACAGATAGATGAGGATCTTGTGAACAAAGAGCTCGAGGTTCACATGGATATGGTCCGATCGATCGTTGAAGCTGCATCCAATGCCCGCCAGAAGGTTGGCAGAAAACTCAGGTGGCCTGTTTCACGTATTGTACTTACACCGGTAAATCAGGAGGCAGCAGATGCCGTAACAAATCTCAGATCAGTACTCATGGATCAGACAAACTCCAGGGACATCGTTCTTACCGGAATAAATGAATCCTGGGATGAACTTGGTTTTGAAGCTAATCCAGATCCCGGTGCAATAGGCCCTGTTTTTAAAGGAGATGCCGGAAAAGTGATAAGTGCTGTCAAACAGACAGATGCAATTCAACTAAAGAAGGCACTTGCCCTGGAGGATCAGTTCGAACTGGAGATCCCCGGCGGAACAGTAACCATCAAACCGGAAATGGTGAACTTCACTGAAACTCTGCCTGAAATGGTTGCAAGTGCACAGTCAAGTGCGGGTATCATCTATGTGGATGCTAACCTTACAAGGGATATAGAATCCGAAGGATTCGCAAGGGAAGTGATCCGCAGGGTACAGGATATGAGAAAAGAACTGGATCTTGCCGTGGATGACAACATCAAGTCCCACATACAGATAAATGACGAACGTGTGCTGGATCTTGTACTTGACCGTGAACAGTTCATAGCAAAAGAAACCCGTGCAAGTATTCAGATTTTAAGTCTTGATGTTGATACCTCTGGTTCTCTTGAAAAGGACTGGGATGTGGAAGGTATATCCATGACCGTAGGTATTTCAAAAATGGAGAACTGAGTTAATATGGACTTCAGGAAATGGGAACCCATTTACGAGTCTATTCTAAAAGACATGGGCTTTAACAGAGAAGATGATGAGCGAGCTGCTCTCATTCTCTCTGATATGCTCAGAAATAAAAAAACAGATCCTGATCTGGCAGATATTTCGCGTCTCAGGGGACTGATAGAAGGTAATGCTATCATTGTCTGCGGAAATGCGCCGGTTCTCAGGGAAGATCTTGAATTAATAGATCCGGATAATTTTGTCATAATTGCTGCCGATGGGGCCACTGCAGTACTTGTTGCTGAAGATATAATTCCGGATATTATTGTCACCGACCTTGACGGCGATGTTCATTCGGAAATCGTTGCAAATCAACGAGGAGCTCTGATGGTGGTGCATGCACACGGAGACAATATAGATAAGCTGGAAAAATATGTTCCTGAATTCATAAGGATAATCGGCAGTACACAGTCCGAACCACTTGACAACGTTTTCAATTTCGGTGGTTTCAGTGACGGAGACAGATGTGTGTATCTTGCAGATGAGTTCGGTGCTTCTGGTATAACTTTGTTAGGCTTTGATCTTGATGATGAGACTGTTGACCCTGTCAAGAAAAAGAAACTTGAATGGGCTCGCTATCTGATAACACAAATAATCCCCTGAATTCATGATCGAATCTTTTATATTCCTTATAACCTTTTTTGCAAGTTCTTTACGGATGGTGTTTTATCAGAATCTATTTATATTTTCGTTATTAATATCTACAGGAGTTTCATGCAAACACTGGTAATCTGCATTGACAGAGATAACGACCTTGGGGACAAAGCTAACGTCCAGGCGCCTCTGATAGGAAAAGAAGCTAATATAGAGGCAGCGGTCAAGCTCGCAACGGCAGATCCTGAAGATTCCGATACTAATACGATCTTCGGTGGTGTCAGGATACTGGATGATCTGCTTTCCAGGGGAATTGATGCGGAAATAATAACCCTTGCCGGTGACAGGAACATAGGTATAATATCCGATCAGAAGATATCCAATCAGCTTGACATTATCCTCAAAAAATTTCCGGCAGAGTCGGCAATATTCGTCTCGGACGGAGCTGAAGATGAGACACTTCTTCCTATTGTGGAATCCAGGATCAAGATCGATTCTGTAAAGCGCATTGTGGTTATGCAAAGTGCCTATCTGGAAAGTACTTATTATATAATCAAACATGCTTTCAATGATCCGAAGATATCACAGACATTCTTTGTTCCTCTCGGGCTTGCAGCCCTTATATATGCTTTTTTCCTGCTCATAGACTATCCTCAGGGTGCTATCATAGGTATTCTGGTTGCAGTTGGTCTTTATATGCTATACAGAGGATTTAGTGATACTGTGGATATCTTCTGGGAAAAACTAAAAGACTCATTCTATTCTGGCAGAATGACGTTCTTCACCTATATAGCGGCAGCTTTCCTGATGGTTATAGGTACTCTCCTTGGTCTGATGGATGTATGGTCGCTTTATACGGCCCAGGGTATATGGTACTATGGAATTGTACCCCTGCTGACAGTTTTTATTCACAGGACCATCTGGATATATGTGCTGGCAATCCTTTTTGCTGATGCAGGAAAAATAGTTGATTGCAGGCAGCGTATGGAACCTATTGGTAAATATATGATACCCGCATTCTTTGTGCTATCTATCGGTTTGCTTTTATGGGGAGCTACCAGTTATCTCATATCAATGAATCCGGTTATAGGAAGCGGTGGCGCCGATACACAATCAGGTCTGCAATTATTTGTCTACTCAATAGTATTTTCTATAATCTTTGCACTGGCAGGGATCAAGGTCTCCAATCATCCCCTTGCAACCGGGAAAAAAACAAAAGGTTAAAAAAATATGCAGGATTTTGATAATGACTATAACGCTATAAATGAACTGGATCTGCAGGCTGCTTTGATAGGCGGTGTTGCTTTTCCCTCTGAAGAAGCATCCAGGGAACTGATCTTGAAGACTCCGTATGGTGAGGTTACTGTATATATTTCAGAGATAGCTGACAGCAATGTTGCCCTGATACCCAGACATGCAGACTGTGGTCGTCATGTGCCTCCTCACAGGATCAACTACAGGGCCAACATTTATGCCATACATGAAATGGGCATAAAAAAAGTTATTTCCACTAATTCTGTGGGAACCATGAAAAATCATCCTGTGGGGAGCTTTTTTTTGCCGGCTGATTTCATTGACCTTACCAGAAGCAGACCATCTACTTTCTTTGATAACAGAACGGTACATGCTGATCTTAGTGAACCCTACTGTCCTGATATCCGAAAAACAATGGCAGAATTTCTTACTGAAAAGAATATCGGCTTTTCAGAAGGTGTTTATGTGTGTACTGAAGGACCCAGGTTTGAAACCAAAGCAGAGATACAAATGATGAGACATTTCGGAGATGTGGTCGGCATGACCGCACTTCCTGAGGTAGTCCTTGCAAAGGAACTCAACATGTGTTATGCTTCTGTCTGCACGGTAACCAATGATGCCTGCGGTCTGGGTAATGGTAAAATGACGGTAAGTGAGGTTCTCGGCACTCTTTCTGATGTAAAAGAGATATTACAGGAACTTCTTTCCCATGTAGTAAGATCACTTCCTGATAAGTCGTCCTGTAATTGCAGGTATGCAACATCAGATGCAGAACTTTGATAATATCAGGCAATATCTCTGGATGTATCTATCTGCACACCTTCTCCGATCTTGAATTTGATTATCTCGGTGCTGGGGACCATTCCTCTGATCTTCGGTATCGCAAGTTTGCTTACTACTTTATCACTGCCTTCGTCAAGTATTGATTCAAAAATAACATCGCAGAGATTGAGTGTGAAAGGTTTGATATCATCATCTTTGGACTTATCCATTCCATACAAATATGTCAGGCATCCGATTTCCTTTGTTGTCTCATAGAGCACGTTGATAAGTTGCTTTATAAGTCCTTTGTTAACGGTCAGCTCCATAAAAAATGAAAATGAATCGAATATAATATTTACTTCTTCTCCGCTTGAATCGTTAGCAATGTTACGCAGATTATATTCTGTGAATTCTATGATCTTCGAATCAATAAACTCATTACCTACATTGTCAGAGATATCTCCGCAAGCCGTATAATAATATTCAGTGTATATATCAACAAAAATTATATTAGAGGGATCAAAACCAAGGTTTATGACATCATTCAGAACAAATCTGGGTCTTCTGTTACTGGTAAAATAATATGTTTTCCGTGATTGTGTGAACTGATACAGAAAAACCTCTGACATTGAACGGGGGTCTGCAGAAAAGAATGTCAGTGAACCAGCAGGCAATCCTCCTCCCAGTGTTCTGTCAAGAACGTTTATTCCTGTAGGCCTCAGACGTACTCCTTCATCTATTATCGTAGTCTGGTCTGAGTTTCTGAGACTATCATATAGTGAGGCTTCATTCATATCCCCGGATTCGACTTCCTGGCTAATGTTTTCTGTTTCCATCATGTTTTTTGGATCCAGCATTTTTTATCCTCTATTATATCTTAAAATATATTGATTTTAATATTATAAAAACACTTGTTTCAGCTTAATCCAATATTATTTATAGGCTATAGTTCATCAATGAGCATCTATGACTCTCTGGATACTTGCAAGCCCTGAAAAGTCTAAAATCATTATTTTACCGATACGGGATAAAAAGAAGAAACCTCTTTTTGTCGGTGAACTCATCCTGAGACAGACCGATGCAGGGCCGCGTCCTCACAAGTTCAAGGTAAAGACCGATGGAAAAGGGGAGTTCAAACCACCATCGGAATTTATCGATCTTTTGAGATTAGCTGACCGCATAATGATAGCAAAGAACGGAGATGCAGAACAGACATCTGATCTTGTTGATATGCTTCAGGGATTTCAGTTAAGTGCTGATATGGTAAATGCCTGCAGATTCTGTCTATTAAAGGACAGGTTCAATTTCCTTAACAGGCGCTCTATAAGGTATCATCGGGAAAAAGTATGCGAGGATTGTGCACTGGAAGAGCTTAATCGTATGCTCAGAAGCTCCCATATGAATTATGGTGACGAGGCATGCCAGAGATTCGAAGAGATCATGTTCAAGACAAAGGACCTCGACAGGACCATGGCAATGGTAAGTCCTGATGAGATCGATGCCGAACTTACAAGGTTCGATTCTATTGAAGCAAATACGTCTATTCCTACAGAAAGGATCAAGAGCTTGCCTTTGCACAAGAGTTTCAAGAAGATACTCCTTACAAAATCACAGACACTTCTTCCTGTACAATCCCTGTCTGTAGAAAAAGGTCTTCTTAAGGGAAATAACCAGCTTGTTACATCTGTGACAGCCACAGGAAAGACCCTGATTGCAGAACTTGCAGGTGTTGAGAACATCCTTCGGAAAAAAGGGCGTATGCTGTATCTTGTGCCTCTTGTGGCACTTGCCAACCAGAAATACGATCAGTTCACAAAAAAATATTCGTCCATTGGTCTGAAGACTTCCATCAGAGTAGGCAGTGCCCGCATAAACACAGCTAAGAATGCTTCCATGAAAAGAACCCTGGATTCGGAAATAATCGTAGGAACTTACGAAGGTATTGATTATCTGCTCAGGACAGGCGGTGCGGACCTCTTGGGAAAAATAGGAACTGTAGTGATAGATGAAGTACATACAATTGAAGATGCGGAGAGAGGACATCGTCTGGATGGTGTTATTTCGAGATTGAAGTATGTTGCCCCGGGTGCGCAGTTCATTTATCTATCGGCAACTGTGGCAAGACCTCAGTTACGTGCAAAACAACTTGATGCGAAGCTGGTTGAGTATGAATATCGACCGGTACCCTTAGAAAGACATCTGATACTCTGTCCTGAACATTCCAAGATAAAGATAATGACACGACTCGTAAGGGAAGAATTCAATACCAGATCCTCGAAAGGTCACAAAGGACAGACGATCATCTTCACCAATTCAAGAAGGAACTGTCATCGTATATCTGAGGCTTTACCTCTGTCCGCAGCTCCTTATCATGCGGGTCTTACCGGTCAGGAACGAAAAAAGATAGAGATAGCGTTTCTTAAAGGTAAACTTCCGGTCGTGGTTACCACTGCAGCCCTCGCCTCAGGTGTGGATTTCCCGGCGTCTCAGGTTATATTCGAGTCCCTGGCAATGGGTATTGAATGGCTTACTATGCAGGATTTTCTGCAGATGCTGGGTCGCGCCGGGAGACCGGATTATCATGATCGGGGTGAGGTTGTGGTGCTTGCGGTCCCTAACAAGAAATATTCTGGCGATAAAGGCGATACCGAGGATGCTGTGGCGTTAAAATTACTTAAGGGTGAGATGGAGCACACTAAGGTGGATTATGGTGAGGACGAGAAGCTGGAAGAGGTCCTTGCATCTGCTGCTGTTACGGCGTCTAAAAAGGATCTGGAAACGATCCATTCTTCAATGCTTGCGGATTATAACGTGGAAATGTTGCTGAATAAACTGGCAAAGAACAAATTCCTTCACAAGAAAGGTGACTTTATCTCCCTAACAAGATTTGGTAAAATCGCTGCAGGACATTTCCTGTCTGTCTCAAAGGCTTTTCTGATACGTGATGCTGTGCTCGTGGAGCAGGATCCTATAGAAATAGTTTCAAATCTCGAGTTCTTTGATGCTGTTTATTATAAATACGCTGCCCGTATATCAGCAGCACTTAATGTGAATCTTCCTTCAAGAGTATTCCAGGGCGCTTCTCTGGATATCCTGTTCGAAGGAGAGAATATGGGTAAACTGGATGTAGCATTGCGTGATCAGTTGTTCGATTTTGCGGCAGATTTTCTGACATGTAGTTGTCGTGATTCCCCCTACTGTGGTTGCGCTGAACGTAAGTTCTCTGAAAAGATAATCTCTATCAGGGCAGAAGGGTATGAACCGAAGGGAATTGTCAGAAAACTTGAACATCTTTATGGTATAACTGCATACCCGGGTGACGTGCTTGGTTACCTTGATAACGTTGTGCGCAATCTTGAAGCCGTGGAAATGATAGCCTCTGCACATTCAAAAAATGAGGTTGCCGGCAATGCAAGAAGTCTTAGAAAAGAAGTTGAAGGCTGATATTTTAATTACATGTATTATTAATCTCAATCAACAGTTAGAAAGTATCATAAATTATAATAGTTATGCAGGCAGATAGAAAATATTGAGGATATGATCATATATGGACAAGGAAAAAAACGAAGGTAACTCAATGAGCGATAAACCGGGAGAGAACAAGAAAAAGACCAATGTCAGGATAGAGATGCATAAACCTGAGGATTTCAAACAGGTTTATGCTATAGGTGCTGTTGGAGGACACAGTCCTTATGATTTCAGGATCGGATTTTACAATGACATGCCTGTAGGAGTGAATAAATCAGGTGAAAAGGTAGTCCAGAGAATACTTGAAACTGAGGTTATAATGTCCCCTCTGGCTGCGGCAGAACTTATGCGCTGGCTCAGTCAGCACATTCAGAACTATGAGGCTACGTTTGGTCCCATTGCAAAGCCCCAGGTTGGTCTGAAAAAGAAAACTGAATCTGTGCAGGACAGTACTGACCTGCAGGGTTACATGTGAACCTACGATAATCTTAAGTATTTTGTGTTATATCGCCAAGAATAAATATGATATCGGTCATTCCAATTAGTCTGAAAACCGAATAATCTAAAGTACTATAATCGTATTAAGGAATTACAGGCTTTATAATAATTGGATATTTGATTGTGATTTATAATTGTGATATTATTTTTTTAAATGAAAGAGAGGATTAATTTTGTTCCCTAATAAGAAAGTTCAGAAATTAATTGGATCAAAGATCCAGGTAGAGATGAAAGGTGACCTTCACTTGCTTGAAGGAACATTAAAAAGTGCAGATGATTATATGAACCTGCACATGGTGGATACTGTTGAGATCGCCAATGGTGACCGTCTTCGTTCTCTTGGTTCTGTCGTGCTGCGTGGAAATAACATAATTCTTGTTGTTCCTATGGAAGAATAAACCCTCAATGGAAACAAACATGAGTATCGAAGAAAGTGCATTAAAAATCATTCGGGAGAATAAAGAAGGTGTTTTCCAGAACGAGCTCTGGAAAGAACTTGAAAT
Organism: Methanolobus sp.; assembly: GCA_021767785.1. Taxonomy (GTDB): domain Archaea; phylum Halobacteriota; class Methanosarcinia; order Methanosarcinales; family Methanosarcinaceae; genus Methanolobus. The sequence continues at coordinate 6,184 of JAASSR010000017.1, read as the reverse complement.
TGACAGCCGTAAGTGTTCCAGAATAGTCTCTAAACTTCTGAAAGAGGATCTTATAATCCGAGAACAGGCTGTCTCGAATGGGGCCAGGACCTATCTTCTTAAAGTAAAGGAGGAGGAAAAACCCTGCTTCGATCTCCTTTTGTCAGGAGAGATGTTCTCACCTTGCGCGGGATGCAGGGATGCATGCCAGCCAGAGATATGTGAAAAGCTCACTATATGGGTCTTTAATCTCAGAGATAACAAAGAAACAGGTGAAATGCACTGATCCGGGCGAAACCTTTAATAATGATATCTACTATGTTGGAGTCGCTTCACTAAAGCGAAATCAACGTGCTCCGATAGTGTAGTTCGGCCAATCATTCCGGCCTTTCGAGCCGAAGACTCGGGTTCGAATCCCGATCGGAGCACTATTCAATTTCTTGGCGTAAGATAGCGTTTTTATTACTTGTGCGTGCTGTTCTATACAATTTTCTGCGGCGTTGTGGTCGATACAATCCCTGTTTTTTTCTTAATGGGTAATGATGATTGCTGGGTTCCCGTTGTATTCTGTTTCGATTAATTCTACGGTGTCGCCTGGTTCAAAATCAGTGTCCTGTGGCAGGTTGAGCGTAGGATATACTCTCTTTTGATCAGTGGTTCTTTTTCCAAGTTTCCTGATATATGGTTTGTTTTTTTCAAAATTCATAGTGTACACTATTCCTATTTAGTATTGATGAATATGGCCTGTGCATGAGGATGTCTCCACGTTTCTGCATGCACAGGCTTTTCTTTCTCCCATCTCCTATGAGGTACCACCACGATACCCTGCTTTTACGAATTCGATTGAATTCAACAATAAGTATGGAATATTTCACATTCTGTTTTTTTCACGTGCGATATATTCTGTAGATTCGAACTGTCCGCTACGTTACGTTGCCAATAATCTTAACCAAAAAAATCCAAGACTAGGTAGAGATGGAACAATTTACGCTTTGTCCGAATATCCAGGATTCTGTCCGAAAATCACACTGAAAAAAGCACATCGAGTTTACCCTTAAAGTCTCATACTTTAGAGCTTAAAACATGACTTTGTAGTCAAATGCCATATATTGTGATCAAATTTGATGATTCAGTTCAAGAAAGGACACCTACAAGACACTTTTGTTAAATTTTTCATAGTGGCTATTTTTTGTAGATTTGATTCATATAATGATATACCAAATCATTATGGTAGATTGGAGGAAGAATGGATGAGTAGAAAAGAAGGATTGCTAGTGTTATGCATTGCTATGGTATTGTGTCTATGTCTGACACTTTCAGCAATGGCTTCGACCGAAGAAGAAAACAATACTCCAGTCAAAGATGCTGCTCAATTAAAGATGGAAAAGTTGAAGGCGGAGTTGGGTGAAGAAGGAATGCAAGAAGTCCAGGAAAATTTGGAACTACAGGCATCTTTGCCACATGTGTGGTAAAGGCATCTCCTTATTCATATATTGCCTTTGCTGCAACTGATGAGGAAAGTAAAATTGCATATATGACTGGAATAGAGGAGTCTGACTTAACTGACGAAGAAAAAGAAAACCTACAAGCAGAATTGCAAGATATCCGGGATAGGTATCCTGATGGTTTCAAAGTTGAAGACAATGAGCCCTTAGAGGTGGTTGCTGGAATAATGGAGCAAAGATTCATTGAATCAGAAGAATCTAAAAGAGACGATTTAGATAAATCGATGAGTAATGAGGATCAAGTAGCCAGTTTCAATCCATTTTCACCAGCAGCATTTTTTTGTGTTTTTTGCTTATTTCAATTTAAATATAATTGTTATTTATTTAGACTTGAATCAGATTCAAAAATATAGCAACTTAACCTACGCAAAAGTATGTAATCTCTCGAGAAGGGACGACAACATCTATAGATATGTCTTTCTGTAAATGCAACAATGAAATATTCCTGAAAAAAGTAAAAAAAAGAACTCTGGCAAATTACCAGAGTTTTTAGTCTTCTCTCTGCCTTTTCCTAAAGACAATCACAAGTATTGTAAGCAATACCAATACTCCTATTCCAATGAACATGTTTTGACTATTGTCTGCCTCATCTGATTTTGGACCATCGCCAATCGTCTGTTCGGCAGAATCAGATGTGGTATCTTCCTGTACGGCATCCTCATCACTTTCTGATTCAGGAGTTACAACCTCTTCATCCAGGTCTTCTTCTGTACTCTGAGACCTGTTTTGAAGCATCTGTAACTTTAGATAGACAGGCAGTCCGTCATCAGATTCGGAACCTGAATCATACCTGGAATCATACTTGTAATCTGCAGTCACTGCAAAGGGTGAGAAACCTGGTATATCCCTTACAATGAAGTAGGAATAAGTCCCATCATTTCTGAGAAGTTCAGGTTCGTAAGATTGCCATACAGTAGTATTCTTATGTTTCAGATAGACAGTATTAACCAGAAGGGTTCCGCCATTTACTTCATTGCGAACCTTGAACTCGATACTTCTGTTCTCGCTTCCATTATTCACAAGGGTTTCATTATTGAAACTGATATCCATGTACTGATACACTGAATCTTTCGAGAAATCAATCTCTGATTCATTGAGTGCAGAAGTATTCAGTACTTCGATCTTGATCTGAATACCATCGGTTTCATTGCTGGTATTGAATGACACGAAATCTATGCTACATTCAATTCCAGTCTTCTCGGAGGTCTGGTTGCTGGTATTGAAAAGTACATAAGATTCACCACCAGATTCATTTACTTCTGGAGTTGTATTGATTATCTGATCGATATCATCTGCATCTTCTGTGGATGAATTTGTTACAGTCCATTCCCATGAAAATACATCAGTTCTGCCAATACTCTCATTGCTGACGTGTGCCGAGATATTGTACACATCTATGAAGAAGTCAGCCTGATCGATGTACTGGCTGGTATTCACATTACAATAAGACAAATGTGCAGAATCATCGGTATTGTTGTTGTACAGCGTTACTCCAGTACCGTTCAGTGGTGTACCACCAATGAACCATTCATAACTGGAATACAATGTACTGTTGATACTGAAATTCTTCTCATCTCCATATGTTGACAAGAGTTCTGTTTCATTCGGAGATACTGTATATACTGGTTCTTCGGCAGCCCTGATATTAATTTCTTTGCTGGAAGTTCCATTACTATTATTCACGGTTAGATTTACAGTGAAATTACCTGTATCAAATACATATGAAGGGTTCTGCTCAGTGGAAGTGTTTCCATCGCCAAAGTCCCAGTTCCATTCCTCAACAAGACCTGAGGAATTATCGGTAAATTCCACGCTCAATGGTGTATTACCCCTGGTTACGTTGGCCGAGAAATCGGCAATCGGCAGGATGGAGACATCGATCACAGTATTTCCAGTACTGTTCATGTTGCCTGCAGCATCAACAAAGGTACAGTTGTATGTTATCGAACTTACAAGTGTACCAGAATCACTTGCTGGGATGGAAATGTTGTGTGTATAGTTGCCAGAATCTTCGTTCATCTGGTATTCTTCACCATCCACCGTGATGTTGTGTATTTCAACTCCGATGTTATCGGTGGAATTGACATTGATGGTGATGTTGTCTCCTGTATTGGCTTTAGAAGGAGCAACTATTTGATTGATAAATGGGCTTGTGGTGTCCAGTGCAATATCTCTAGTTGTCATTTCAGCAATATTTCCAGCTGTATCAGATACAGTAGCATTAAGCTGGTAGGTGCCTTCTTCCAGATTCTCAAAGGTTACAGTATGCGGACTGATGGAAGATGTGTTTGAATCAACAAGACCACTGGTATTGTATATAGCAATCGTTGAACTGTTAAGGTTCGCATCACTGAAAGAAATATTACAAGTTATGTTGTCCTGACTTAGATTATCTGCATTCGTGGTATCATCATTGACAGATAGTCCAGGTTCTGTGTTATCAATGGTTATATTGATTCTCTGGAATCCCAATAAACCATCTTCAGTTTCATTTTCATATGATTTCCAGGTTATATTATAGATTCCGTCTGCAAGGAAAGTATTGTCAAAGGTAACGGAGTCATTATCCTGTGAAAGATCTATATGGCTATCAATATTACCCGTAGTATTGTTTAAGTACACACTGGATTTATAAGAGTCGTCGTTCGGATCGGTTATAGATGCATTCACAAAGAATGTACCTGAAACATAGGAATTGCTATCAGGATCAGTAATGGATACATTTGGTGGGAAATTTGTCAGGCTCAAAAGAGCTGGATATCCATAATTTACACTGCCATGAATGCCCCATACATTTGTGAAATCCCAGCCAACATAAGTGGATTCTGTTTTCATTTCTTGGGTCGTGTTACCAGATATGTCAGCAGTTCCAGTATTGGTGCCTACACCAGATTCTCGATCTGAGGTTTCAATGTCCCAATAACTTTGAGTCACTGAATCAGAATTTTCACCAACAAGACCACCGACACTATTATTACCAGTTACATTTCCTACAGAATAACTTTGATTCACAGGACCATCGTTCCAACCAACAAGACCACCGACACGAGTACCAGTACCATTTACATTAACTGTAGAATAACTTTGATTCACTGAACCAGTATTCCTACCTACAAGTCCACCAACATTCCACCAACCAGTCACATTTCCTGTAGAAGAACTTTGATTCACTGAACCATATCTATTATATCCAACAAGACTGCCAGTATAAGAATCACCAGTCACATTGACATCTTCAAGACTTACATTACTGATTGAAGCTCCATCTGCATATCCAAATAAGCCGACATTATTAGTAGAAGGTCTGTTGATGTAAAGATTCGATATAATGGACCCATTTCCATCAAAAGTACCTGTGAATTCAATAGGTTCAAATCCTTCACCATTATTCCAGTCGTAAGTACCTGACGCATCAATGTCATTCATCAATGTATAATTTGCTGATAAATCATCATTCATTTCCTGTAATTGACTCACATTAGTAATTTGATATGGACTTCCCTCTGTACCACTTCCCCCTCCAGAAAATGCAGCTGCAGGTGTGACCATGAGCAGAATACACAAAAACGAGAGAAAGAGGGAATATTTCGTGATCGGTACTTTATTTGAGATATCGGTTATTAGGGGGTTGTTAAGTGCCATAAACAAAATAATATATTTAGATGTATTTAATATTTCGGAATTTACGGAAATGTTTTTTCTGGCACCATATTTATAAAAGAAGGGAAAAGAGAATTAACTCCGTGAACAAAGAGATTTTTCATCTATAGACTAGCATTCTCTTTTCACGTCTTATTAACTATCTGCTATATTACAAACATTACCTTTCGGTATGTATTGATAGAGTTATTCAGTTACTCAAGGTGATGGGATATCAACATAGAGCCACCGAATGCTCTATTCATGCTAGAAATGCATGAAATTTCTCATTCCCCTTCATGTGATGTTTATAATTTCCGTAATCTTAGGCTCGATTTTCTGATACCATTCTATCGCACGTTGATGTTTTTGGATATAATTGATCGACAATACGGACCCGCCTGTGTGCCCGATCATGTATTCGATTATCGAATCAGGGACTCCTTCCTTGGTACACATGTTGATGAAAAAATTTCTACAATATTTCAGTGGAATACCGTGTGCCTGGAAATACTTTTGCATATACGTTATATTTACATTTTTCGTATGTCGCCGTAGATAGTAGATACCATGCGTGGCATAAAGGCTTTATTACTCCTCTTTTTTCCTCGATTCCAATCGATATCATAGTAAGATATGTTGTCTACATAATGTAACTAAAATTGTCCAATATACATCATGTTTTAATTAGATGATAGTTACTATCAACAATTGATTAAAATGCTAATTTATTCTTATTTGAAGCCATTTTGACAATTTCTACGTCACTTTCGGAGATACGGAGCATTCCACCTCACCTACAAAACAAATATATCCATAGATTGTTTATTAACTCACTCACCCAATTATATTGTGTAATTTTGGAGAAATCTTAGAATACCAATCTATTGCACGTTAATGTTTATGAAGATAATAAACTGAGGAAACCATGTCATTCGATAATCTTAGTCTCATTTATCAGCTCCAGCGGGCGTTATCAGAGGAAGGATACACAACGCCCACTCCAATACAGGCACAATCCATCCCGCATCTTTTGAATGGAAGAGATCTGATAGGTATAG
>JAASSR010000090.1 GCA_021767785.1 Methanolobus sp. | reverse complement strand
TATACGCAGGGGTACAAAAGTATATTCTACATTTCCACCCTCTGTTATACTGACATAGAGAAGGGAATCTATCAAACGTTTCAACCTTTCGGAGCTGAGCATCATTTTTTCCACCGCATCCTTTTGCTTCCCGTTCAGCTCTCCAAGAGATCCTTCATACATCAGTTCGCTATATCCCTTAATAGGTATCAACGGAGTTTTTAGCTCATGTCTCAGGTTGGAAATGAATTCATCTTTCATTCTGTCAAGTGATTTAAGCTCTTCATTAGCCCTGGCAAGATCTTCAGCATACTGGTTCAGTGCTCTTTCAGCTTCTCTTCGTTCGGTGAAATCTTCAACAACACACACACCACCCATGAATTTACCTTCATCAGATATAACCGGACTGAACTCGGCCTTGATAGGAATTATCCTATCGGAGAATGGAGAATGAAACTCATCCTCATAACTTGCAGGAATTCCGGCAAGCACCTGTTGAATAGCTTTTTTGATAGAATTATCGTCATCAAAAGATTCTATGAGATTAAAACCGATTATTTTTGAGATCACGCTTTCCTTTGAAGCACCCAGGATCTTAACCAGATTCTCATTGCACTGGGTTATTATTCCATTTTCATCGAAGTGGAAGATGCCCAACGGAGATTTCTCAAACATCATACGGTACTTGTTCTTTGCAATGCTTGTCAATCTCTCCTTCATTTTTCTCTGCGAGATATCATTGATTACAACACCGTGGAACAGGTCCCCTTTGTACCTTGTTGTTGTTATGGCAAGTTCTATAGGAAATTCGGTATTATCTTTACGCAAACCTGCTACTTCGATTATCTTTCCAACAACAGGAGATTTACCAATCGATATAAGCTCATCCCAGCCTTCGTGTGCCTTACGATATCTTTTTGGCATAATGAGAGTTATGGGTTTTCCGATTATCTCATCCCTTTGATAACCAAAGAGTTTACTCGCTTTTTTGTTCCAGAAAGTTATTAATCCCCTATAATCGGAAAGTACCAGTGCATAGGGAATTGAATCAAAGTGAGAGAAGACCTTGTCTATATCGGTCAGCAGTTCATTTTCAAAATCTTTTTTCTTCTGAATATCAGTTAAGGACAGAACAAGTGCTTTTTCAGAGGATTCAGTGTCTTTTAGAATGCTGGCGTTCAAAAGAAATACATTTTGACTTTCATCTGCACCAGCAATTGATACTTCTATATTACTTGAATCAATTGTCCCATCCGACAGGATCAGGGAAAAGAATGTTTCAACTTTTTCTTTTTCCTCTTCAAAGGCGCATATATCAATAAATCTTTTATTTAGGGCTTCTTTTTTATCATAACCCAGATAACCAAGTGCTTTTTGGTTAGCAAGAAGAATATGATGTTTTTTATCGATTATAACGATAATAGAATTCAGCATATCAAAAAATTGCTGAGCTTGCTCTATTTTCGAGAAAGCAATCTCACTGGAAAGTAATTGGATCTGATTCTCTATTTCGCAGGATTGAAGGTTTTCTTTGTCTTCAAAACCGACTATTTCCTTTTCAATGTCCATCTATACACCTTTAGACCTACCAAGCAATCTGTAGAAAACTACATTAACAAAGCTCAGATACACATAATTATATTGAAAAGATAATATATAATATTTAGTATTTGAACTTTTATAACATATAAAGAAATGAAGGGCAAAAAGAAAAACCGGAAAAAGCACATATTATGCTGATTTAAAAATCATATGATCTTGAGTAGCATTTATAATGTCAAAAAACAATTGAAGCAGACTGGTGAGCTTAGATGAGTGACAATCCAATAAAATATCACGAGGATTCTAATACATACATTACCCGGAAAAATAACTATTTTGAAGAAAATATCAGTATCAATGGGAATCTTATGGTGGGGGCAGGGTCAAATTTCTGGAAAGATCTCTACGTAAAAGGGGTTCTTAAACTTGGGAAAGGAACTTTTGTGAAAGGCAATATAAAAGCAGATGAGGCCATTATCGGATCGAGATCTGAGATCAATGGGAGTATCGAAGTTGCAGGGAACCTTAAAATACTTGATTCGGTGAAGGTCAATGGCTCTGCCATTGCAGGTAAAGAAATGCTTATCCGCCCGGGTTGTGAAATCGGATTTGCAACAGCCAGAAAAACTATGGAACTTGTGGGCAAAGTAAGCATTAAAGAGATAGAATCAGGAACAAAGGTAATTGTGCGTTCGGAATGAACACATGATCATTTATTTTGTTCTTTCAGAAGGGACTTAAGTATCCTATCACGGAGCACATTTGCTTCAGGACTTGTTCTTTCACGGGGCCTTGGAAGATCCACATTGATCACCTCTTTGATCTTACCCGGGCGTGCACTCATCAATACTATTTTATCGGCAAGGAATACAGCTTCATCCACACTGTGTGTTACAAAGAGTATTGTGATATGCTTTTTTTTCCATATATCCAGCAGTTCCTGCTGGAGAATATTACGGGTCTGAGCATCCAGCGCACCGAATGGTTCATCCATCAAAAGAACAGAAGGTTCATTAGCCAGAGCCCTTGCAATTGCAACTCTCTGCTTCATACCTCCTGACAGTTCATAAGGAAAACTGTGCCTGAATTGCTGCAGACCTACCAGTTCAAGATACTTTTCCGCCTCTTCGAGGGCATCCTTCTTTTTTATCCCACGCATCCTCGGACCGAATATAACGTTATCAGCAACAGATTTCCAGGGAAATAATGAATATTCCTGGAAGACCATACCTCTATCAGGACCGGGAGATTCTATTTTAATACCGTCCAGATATACTTCACCTTCATCCGGACTATCAAGACCTGATATTATACGTAGCAGAGTAGTCTTGCCACAACCTGAAGGACCAACAAAGCAAACGAATTCCTTATCATCTACTTCCATACTGATATTATCAAGTGCCAGTGTTGAAGTGTCCTTATCCTTTATGAATCTGCGTGAAACATTGACCACTTTTACCTTACCCATTATATCACAACTCCTTTACGCCATTTGAGAAGTTTTCCGTCGATATAATACCTGAGAACTCTGTCTATGAACAGCCCCAGGAATCCCAGAATTAACATATAAACAAGTACAAGGTCCATGTTATGAAGGTAATAATGATGCCATATCTTGTAACCAAGACCATTTCTGCTCACACCGAACATTTCTGCTGCTACAAGACACATCCATCCCACACCCATGGCGATCCTGATACCTGCGGCAATGGAAGGAAGAGCAGAAGGAAGTGCTACATAACGTATCAGCTCCCGATCTGTGTTACAGCCCAATACCTTGGCTGCTTCCACATAGACCCTGGAAACACTCTTAAAACCTGTAAAGGTGTTGATAATAATAGGAAACACGGCACCTATAAATATCAAAAAGCCTGCTGCCAGAGGGTTAAGACCTATCCAGATTATGGCAAAGGGAATCCATGCAAGTGGAGGGATAGGACGAACTATCTCTATTAATGGATCAACCACACGGTCTATAGTACGGAACCAGCCCATGATCATCCCAACAGGAATACCAATTGCCAGTGCCGAAAGCAAACCGATCCAGAAATGTAGTAAACTGTATATCAGATCCACCAGCAGCACAGGGAGTTGATAATCCAGATCCATGAGTCCGAGTTTTGCATCTTTAGACCATAATTCAACAAATGCAAGAGTTACATCGGTAAAGCTCGGAAGATAAAATTGGTTCTTAACGATATAAACAGCTATCAGCTGCCAGAGGATTATCGCAGAACATATGGAAATTATTTCCACACTTTTACTACTTAAATTCTGAAAGAGTTTTTTAATCATTGTTCCTCCGGGTAACTGGATATAGAGACTCCTGAATAGCAGTAGAAATGTCTACTTATTATTTAAGTTATTTTCAAAAAAGAAAAAAGGATTATTGATCAAGAGTGTTATAGAAGCTCAGATCAAATATGTCATCCTTTGTTAGCTCGGTATCGATATAACCAAGCTCGTACTGAACCTGTGCGTAGTCAACTGTTGAATTGACAATGAGGTTCGGATCAGCGATCCAGGAACCATCCCAGTCTTCCAGTGACTGTTTTACCAGTTCTACATCCCAATCCTGGTCATCTGCAAATATCTGCGCAGCTTCATCCAGGTTCTCGGAGTTGTATTCTGTTGCACGTATATGTGTCTCGACGATCTGCTGAACTATGTCAGGATGATTCCTGATCAGGTCACCGCTTACAGCAACGACACAGCATGCATGGTCCTGCTGCATTTCACCAGATGATACAACTGACCTTCCGGCTCCTTCGCTTTCTATCATTGCAGGTGCCGGATGTGGAAGGAATACAGCATCGACCTGACCTGCTGAAATTGAAGCTATCGCATCACCAGGTCCCATTCCAAGTATCTCTACATCATTCTCGGGATTAATGCCATTATCTTTAAGCCAGTTCCTCAACAATGTGTCCTGAATTGTTCCGGGAGGGAATGTTGCTATCTTGAGTCCTCTGAGATCCTCAGGGCTTTCATATGGAAGATCATTACTGAGCACGATATCCGAACCCTGTATCTGAACTGCAGCTACTATCTTTGCGTCCAGACCACTTGCAAGGGCTGAAACTACAGGTGCTGCACCTACATAGGCAACATCTATGTCCCCTGCCAGCATTGACTGCATCTCAGGCGCACCGGTCGGGAAAAGCCTGTCATCAACGGATTCTATTCCATATGGTTCAAGATCCTCGGTCCACCAGCCTTTTTCCCTTGCAGTGATATATGCTATCTGATGTGTACTTGGTTGATAACCGAAAGTTATTTCCGTAATGGTCTCTGCCTGCTCTCCTTCCTGATCTGATGTTTGCTCGGTGCAGCCCGAAACGAACACTACTGCCACCAGAGCAATAACTAAAAGTAAAATGGAAGTTGATTTGATTGCCTGTTTGTAACTATAATTCATATTATCACCTTGAATATATAGGTAATTTGAAAGCATGAGCCTATATATTATATATATTTCCACACTTCGCGATAACACCACCCAAAAGTATTAAATTATGATATACATTTACCTTACCAGGAAAATTGATATGAGTGGCGTATGAAAATGAGTAGTGTAGAAAAAATAATAGATGCTGTTTTCGAATCAGATGAAGACTTCAGGAAAACACTGGCGATTACCATAAGAGATGATCTGAATATGAACCTGGCAGAATTTGCGGAGCATGCAGATATCCCCGCCAGCACACTCTATAAGATCACTTCAGGTAAAAGGGAGCCAAATATAAAAACACTTAGACAAATTATTAAAACCGTGAAAAAACTTGAAGGATCCGACAAAGGAGAGTTCATTGCTGTTATTGCTGCCAGACCAGTACTGGACAACATCAGTGAGACTAAAAGAAAGATATGTGGGAATCTGTGTACCATCAGAGAATATTCAGCGACTTCTATGGAAGAAGCAATTATAGCTGCAGTACGTGCTGAAAGAGAAGGTGCTAAAGCTCTTGTATGTGCACCAATTGTAAGTCCTACTGTAGAAAAGATATTACGGATTCCTGTTGCCACCATTATGCCAAAGAACAGTCTTCTGGAAGCTATTGAGCTTGTGGCCAAGAAAATAAGTTGATCATTTATAGATATTCTTTTAAAAAATGAGAAAAAAGAGTTTAACGGAGATTTCCGATCAACTCTTTTAGTGCTGCTATTGCTTCTGCAGCTTTTGCCTGTGCTATTTCCACTGTCCATCCGCCAGCTGTGAACAGATAAGCCACTCCTCCGACGGCTGCCAGGGCAACCGCTCCGAGTACATACCAGATGGTGCCGGAGCTCTCGAAGACTTCATAGGTAGTGGAAAGACCACCGACCTCTATCTCGTAAGTACCTGCCTTTTCCTCTTCATGCTGGAATTCGACTGTTGTAGAGTTACCCACTGAAAGGGTAACAACCTGTGAATCCACGACAACATCATCGACCTTAAGTTCAACAGTGTAGGAACCTTCAGCAGTACCTGTGTTGGTAACATCAACACTTATAGTGGCTTCCTGACCCTCTTTTATTTCAAGAGGACTTATTTCCAGATTACTGAACTCGAAATCTGCTGCAAGTTCTTCAACCTTAAGATCAAGTTCCGCATCGTTCATACCGGATTTTGTAGCAATTATCTTGTGTGTTCCGGGTTCTGTAGCTGTGTAGGTCACCGTACCATCGCTGTCCGTAGTACCGATGGATGCACCGTCAAATGTAACCTCAGCTCCGGAAACAGCATCTCCTCCGATGGATTGAATGACAAATATTGTCATGGATGTACCTTCAGTAACCTCTTCAGGAGATACTTCGATACTCATAGCGCGGGTCTCATCATCCGGATCTATGACCTCAAGATCCTCTGAACCGGTACCGTATCCATCCTTTTCAGCAGTTATCTCATATTCACCTGCCTCGTCAGGAGTGTACTCAAGTATACCTTCATCGTCAGTTGTACCAATGGTGGTACCATCTACTTTGATTGTGGCATCGTTTATTGATGCACCACGGGCAGTTACTTCGATGATTACTTCTTCATCTATCGTGACAGTAGACTCACTAAGATCGATATCCAATGTCTCTGAGGTACCTACCGTCTTCTCAACATATGGATAATATCTCACTGTTCCGGAATCTGCGACTCTGATACCTACATCACCCATCAGTGAGATATCATCGTCCCTGCTAAGGGAAATGGAATCCTCGTTCTTCATTTCGATGAAATCTTCACCATAGCCGGTGATCTCCATCTCACCAAAGGTGTCGCCATCTTCAAGACTGAGATAATCCTCAGATATCTGGAAAATTCCCTGAATGAAAACAGCATTTGATTCGGTACCTGCGAACACATCATTGACATGGACTATGATCAGAGGTACATCATCTGCATCGCCTATATCCATTTCATAGACATAATCGTCATCAGAGGCGATTATACCTGTGTCAACTTCGTCTCCGTCCTTATACAGTTCGATCAGAACACGATCGCCGTCTGTGTCAACTTCTACTATGTCAAGAGTATATCCCTCTTCGAGTTCAAGTGACCGACCTGAATAAACTGAGAACTCATCATCGTCATCCATCAGAACTTCGGAAAGCTGACCATTGGAGATCAGACTGACCTCATCAACGTCTTCAATACCAGTATCATCTGGATAACCGGCAAAATACTTCTTGGCCATGAATCCGATGACCTCAAAGTCACCCCATTCGGAATGCTCGAACTCTACAGATGCAGGATTGCTTGTGTAAACAAGCTGACCATCATCGATTGATCTTCCGTCAATACTATTTAACTCGAGGGTTTCTGTCTGTATGCCTTCATCAATATCATAGTAGAAACCTTCGAAGTTCAATGGCGTCCATGTAAGAAGCTCATTGTCTTCAGCAACTGTTCCACGAAGTTCGTATGTTCCCGGGTTGGACATATCCACAAATGGTGCAAACCTGAGATCATCATTATCGGCAACGATGAGATTGATACCACCCATCAAGTTAATTTCATCACCTTTTGAAAGGGATACTGTGTCCTCATTTTCCATTTCGATGAGGTCTTCACTTATGGATGTTATCTCCATCTCACCAAAACTCTCACCACCATCAAGTTCGAGATAATCATCTGATATCTGGAAAATACCCTGCACAAAAACAGCGTTTGTTTCAGTACCACTGAAAACATCATCGAAGTGAACAGCCACTATCACAACATCATCAGCATCACCAAGATCTTCTTTGTAAACATAATCGTCACCACTGGCAATAACACTGCTGTCAAGTTCATCACCATCTTTTGTAAGTGTGACAAAAACACTTTCACCATTTACATCTACCTCAACAACATTAAGTGAGTAACCTTCTTTTAACTCAAGTGAGGAACCTGCATAAACAGATTCTTCTTCATCATCGTCAATGAGGATCTTTGATAGCTGTCCAGCAGACATCATGCTTACTTCTTCGACATCATTGATGTCCGTATCATCTGTGTATCCTGCGAAGTATTTCTGTGCCATGAAACCGATGACCTCATAGGATCCCCAGTCACTGCGCTCAAAATCTGTCTCAACAGGGCGTGTCTGGTAAATAATATCTTCATCGTCAATTGAACGGTCAATATTTCTGATTGTCAGGTTCTCAGAGCTCAGTCCTGATTCAAGATCATAGAAGAAGCCTGAGAAACTCTTTGCATCCCAGACATATTCATCCCAGGACTGGTCGGCATTCTCACCGTCCCATATTCTGTCACCGGTGAAATAGGTCTTTGAGTATACTGTTATTGTCGTTACCTCTGAAGTATCAGAACCATCACCATTAGTAGCTGTCAAGGTGACGTTATAGGTACCAACTGAGTCGAATGTATATACAGGATGCTGCTCATCAGAATCTTCAGTCCCATCATCATCAAAGTCCCAGGACCATGATGTAGGACTATTTGTTGAAGTGTCGTTGAACGTTACTGTCAGAGGAACTGTTCCGTCAGTAACATTTGTATCGAATGAAGCCACAGGAGCAGAAGAAGCGACATTTACTGTTATATAATCTGCCTTGGTCTCTACATCGCTTTCAGTGCCATTTACTGCTGTGAGAACCACAGTATAATTTCCAGCAGAGTTGTAAGTATAAATAGGATCCTGATCTGTGGAATCATTGGTGCCATCATTATCAAAGTCCCAGTA
>JAASSR010000016.1 GCA_021767785.1 Methanolobus sp. | reverse complement strand
GTTCGTACTGGAAATACCGGATGTTTCAAAGCTTGGAAACAGTTCTGAAAGTCTGAAAATAACAGTAACCAACAGTACCGGACTTCTGTGGTCTGTAGAACTTTACAATTCAAGCGGGAACATAAACATTACCGTATCAGACCATTCATCAGTAATAGGGACATATACGGCTTCAAGCCACGTCAATATCACAGGAGATATGATCGATTTTTCAACCCCTGAATCATTCTATTTCAATGACAGAACTGACGGAGGAGATTATTCGATAAATATCATCAATGGTAGTAGTGCAGTGGGATATTGTGCTTTTTCAGGCGAACTGACAATGAACGACCCTTTCACTTTCGCAAGATACTGGATCGTCAATCCCACAATAAGGATGTCTTCCAGTGAAATGACGATCGTTCGTAATCTTCCGATATCATTGCCGGGGAGGGATATCTGATGCTAAGGAAACTACATGATGATGAAAATGCCGTTTCTATCTCCATCGGTTTCATACTTACATTTTCTATCACAGTTCTCATAATGGTTACTGTTCTTAGTTCATTTTACTCCCTGATGGACAGGTCCGAACAGACTGTAATGCACGACGAGTTCGAAATACATGGAAATGATATCGCAGTCAGAATAGCAACTATTGATACTATGGTCGGAACCACGGCAAATTCAGGTTCGGATATCGACGAAATAAGATATGAACTGTCCTTACCAATGAAAATTGCAGGTAAGCCGTATTCTGTCGAATTCATAAACAGTACGAAAGATATTGTGTTCATTTCTGACGAAAGGGAAAACACGAGAGTGAAAGTACCATATTATACAGAAAATACCCGGGTCATTTCCACTACATTGCAAAGTACACAGGGTGGATATACAATGACATACGAACCTGAGACTAACACCATAACCATAGCCTGAAAAGCGAAATATAAAAGATGAATGGAAAAAAGAGAATGTTTGATTCCGATGAAGCTGTTTCGGAAGTTGTTGATTTCAGTATAACACTTGGAGTGATGCTCCTTGCGATCGCTGTCATAGCACTTGCAGGATATCCCCTGGTCCAGCATATGAAAGAGACAGGACATATGGAGAATATCCGGCAGAGCTTTTCGGTACTTACTCCGAACATGAACAAAATAGTATTCGGGAAAGCTCCATCTCAGTCAGTTGAATTGAAAATGTACGGCGGAACAGTGTATATCACCGGCACCAGTTACATGAATGTGACCATGGAAAAATGGAACGGATCCTCGTTGGCCCTGGAGACTACATCCTTCGAAAGACAGTTACGCATGATAGAAAACCAATATAAAGAGACATCTGTTGCTTATGAGAACACCGGAGCATGGGCAAAATATTCACAGGGTAAAGCAGTAATGATATCTAAACCAACCTTTGCTTGCGATAATGATTCACTTATCATACCAATTGTAACCATCACAGGCACAAAAGGAACTTCAGGTTCCGGACTAATTCGAGTGATAGCTGACGGCAGTCAGCATGCTGTCGAAAAATATGACAATGTTTCAAAAGTTGAGATCACAATGTCAAGTGATTACTATGAAGCATGGGAAAAGTACCTCAATGAGTCGTTGGAGATGAACATTGCAGACATCAATTCCACAACCAGAACTATCCATGCAGAAAAGACTTACACATCCAACATAGACGTATTCATAACAGTATCCCCTATGAGTGTCACCGTAGAATAAAAATGAATATCAGGAGGATCATATCATAAAAGGTTTCACAGGATCGGAAAGAGCTGTTTCATCAGTCGTCGGAATGATAATGATACTGGCACTTACTATCACTTCGGTAAGTGTGATCTTTCTGTATGGTGTTCCCACCATTTATGAGATGGAAGATATGGCAAATGCCCAGAAAGTAGAACAGGCGTTCACGGTATTTGACTCAAGGACAAGTAAAGTCGCCCTTGGAGAATCACCAAGCCAGACCACGTCCTTTTCAATGATGGGAGGAGATATCGAAGTGAACGGAGATAACGTATCCTACGAAGATAGCAAAATAGTAATTATCTCTGTAGATATCGATGCTGCATGGTACAATACATTTAAGAATAAAAGATATAGATGGAAAGGATGGGATCCCTACCTGAGTAACCCGGAAATGAATGAATTCAATGCTTCAATGGGAAGTATTGTTTATAAAGACAAGGACAGGATTATCGGTTATGAAGGTGGAGGAGTCTGGTCCAAATACCCTACAGGCAAATCAGTGATGATATCACCACCGGAATTCCACTATAACGGAGAAACACTGACATTACCTGTAATGAGAATACAGGGAAATGAAATATACAGCGGGAAATCTGATGTGGGTATTACCGTAAGTTCAGATAATCAACCTGAGGTCCTGTATCCTGATCCGGCCTCTGATACCAGAAGAACAAATCCTCTTAAATCTGACAAAGTTATAATCTACATCAAAAGTGAATTTTACAATGCCTGGGCGGACTATGCGAACACACTTGCCTATACAAGTGCCACAACAGATGCTGCTAACAAGACTGCTGTTGTCGAGCTTGAAGTCATACCTGCAATGGGCAAGGATACATTGAAAACAGTTTTTAAGGTAGGGGCAGTCAATCAGTTGAATCCCACACCAATGTACAATTTCTCATTAGACCTTGAGGCCAGGGCGTCCCAGGGACTTAACCCAAGCAACTACCAGATAACAGCGACATCAGGAACAAAAACCCTGACATATACTGTAGCTAAAAAAGGTGGTGCCAATCAGCTTGAGATAGGTCTTGAATACGAGGACATTGCCACAGGAGGAGGAGTTGAGACATGGGAAGGAGACAGCGTGTTTTCAGTCAGTGGATCCAAAGAAGAACAGTCTGCCACTGTGGACCTGTTATCCAAAACACTGACAATGGAATATCAGGAATCCAGTGACTTTTCCTGGGGGAATGATACAGCCATTAGTCTGGGTCCTGATGTGGATTATACTGGTGGCGAACATATCCCCCTATACAACCTTACACAACATTACATGAAACTCCTCACAATGGATGGTTCAGTTGTTTTCAATCTCCAGCAACCCGGTAAATCCGACCCTGTGGATTATGATGAATCAACTCTTACATTATACTACGACGGTATGCCCGGAAGCATCACGTACCTTCATGTCAGCAGAAATGATCTTACAGCAACATTGAATTAACCTGAATAAAACAACAAATGCAATTGTGCAGTAGTTCAACATAAAATTATATATTTTAACAAATATTTTTTTATATAATATACTACATATATAACTGAAATGATCGATGAAAAGGGACAAATTGCAGTAGATTTCCTTCTTGGGATTTCACTGTTTCTGATTGCACTTACTTTCACCGTACAGTTCATACCGGGCATGTTCATTTCCGGATCTGCAGAAGAGAGTAGTCTGGACTATACTGCGTATCGCACAGCTACGGTCCTTGTTGAAGATACCGGCTGGTGGGGCAACAGTACAAGCAGCGGAACAAACTGGGAAGATCATCCGAACAATATAATGCGTATAGGACTTGCCGTTGATGATGATACCAGTTCAAAGCTGACCAACAGTCCCAATCTCATATCAAAGAACAAGACAGAACAATTGATGCTGGTGAACGAAAGCGTCCTTATAGAAAAGCTGGGAATTTACAATAACGTAGATGGTACTCTTTTTTCCTACGGCTACAACATTTCGATTACACAGAATGATGAACCTCTTTTATTAAATAACACAACTGCAGTATGGGGAGAATCTGCCCCTGACAATAAAGATATCGCAAAGATCACACGTGTTGTGCTAATTGAAAAAGGTAAGATTGCCAGCTTTGAAGGATACGATCTTACAAGCCAGACCGCCTCAAAGGCAACTATCAACATAACCGGACCCTTCGAAGATAATATCACTATACAGATAAGTGATCTGAACTGCAGCTACACTGACTCTGCATTCCTTAATGCAACACTTGACGGAACTTTGCTGAACAGGACATCGAATTATACAGTCCATAAAATGGACGGGTGGACAGCATCAAAGTATAGTGGTAATTTGAGCAATAGTGATATTCTGCGTCTTAACTTCGATCATGATCTCTTCAATGCAAGCACTGAACACAGACTTGATCTCCGTTTCCGCAATGTGACTTTACCAACACCAGGTCCTCCTTTTGCCAGATTCAATGATCACAGCAGCACTCATTATGAGCCCACTTACATGACAGTGGAGGTATGGCAATGAACAATAAAGCACAGTTGCATACCCTGGAAGGGCTGGGGGCAGCGGTCCTGATGACACTTACAATACTTACGATAAGTCAGAGTACCATGATCGTCACTCCGCAGAACGAGCTTGCAGTGGATGTACATCTGGAACAGATGAGTAATGATGCACTTACTGTCATGGATATTGCACCCCATTCATCGGCCCAGTACAATCTTACGGAATGTATTGCAGGCTGGGACATGACAGAAGCAACATATCCTTCATCTCCAACATCCGATCTTGATGAGCTGGATGAAGGTCTTTCATACCTTCTTCCTAATATACTGTATAATGTAGACCTTGCTTATTTTGAGAACGATAATCTGAATGTCAAAAAAGTGATCATCAAAGGTTCGCCTGCAGATAATGCTGTTGTTGTCAGACATTTCGTAACGCTGACAAATGAGACAGTATCAGATATGGGCGGAGCATGGAACCTTGCAGAAGATGAACTGAAAGTTGTAGAGGTGAGACTGACAGCATGGAAAGTCTGAAAGAAAATAACAAAGGACAATGGATAGCCCTTTCAGGACTTGTTATATCTCTTATAATCATAGGTCTTGCAGCACTGGCCAATCAGGCGGTACTGGCAGGATACCACTCATCGAATGCAGCCCTTGAATTTCCGAAAGAGAATATCCGTGAACTCAACTCACATACAAGGGACAATGCAAAGATCATAAAAGACCTTTCTATTGAGCTGAATGCGACCAGCAACGAAACAATAAGCTCGATCTACGGAAGATTATTTGAGAATTACAGCTCCCAGATGAAAAAACTGTATGCCACACACGGAGAAACTGTTGATCTGTCGCTGGTATCCATCAACTCCACCAACGGTACAAACGGAACCTATAGCGGGCATGATATTGACATGATACTTGTAAACATAACATACGACGATGGAACAACACTTTACGTCTCAGATCCGGAGCTTATTGAGGTGAAAGAATGAGAGAGTTCCTCAGAAACAAAGAAGGAGTATCGATCCTGTTCGAATATATTCTTTTCTCCCTTATATGTATTGGGTTTTTCATGATAATAAGTGTCAACTCAGATGATATCTTCATGCATATGCCCAATGAAGCTGTTATGGAAGATGAAATGAGTGACATAGGTAACATGATGAGCACAATGGTAACCGATATGTACCTGATCCTTCCGGAGAACGGCTATATTGATACAGAATACAGAATCCCGGAAAAAGCAGGTCAGGATACATATATAATCAGTGCGGAGACCGCATATACAGATCAGATAATAGAAGTGATCTCATCAGATTCCGGAAAGAAAGTAAGAGTTACGATCGGCGGAATTGCAACGACAATGCCGATCAATGGTACTGCATCAAGCAGTTCAACAAATCACATGATCAGTTATGACTCGAGAAGATAGACGAAATGCAGCAGTTTCTGAAACACTCGGATACATCCTTTTGTTCGCAATTGTGACATTGTCAATGGGTGTGATCTATGCAATAGGATATCCTGCATTACAGTCAAACATGGATGCGAATATATTTGAAAGTGCGGAGCAGAATTTCATTGTACTTCAAAGCAATGTTGAAAGAGTAGCCTTTGACCAGACACCTGTAAAAGTACTTAAAGTAAAGCTCCAGAGCTCTTCTGTCTCAGTAGGTGAGGACTCGTTCCTGACAATAGCTTATGGAGGAGGCACTCCGTTGTTAATACAAACCGGCGAGATATATTTCCAGAAAGGAAACAAGATCCTGAGCTATGAGAACGGTGGTGTTTTTAAGAAGTATCCTCCCGAATCCACAGTAATGGTTTCAAAACCACCTATCTACACGACCATGATCAATAATACAAATGTCACAAACATAGGACTTGTTTCTTTGAACGGCAAGGATCAAATGTCAGGAAAAGGAATAGCTACGATAACACTCCAGCATAATTCAAGTGATATCATTAACATAAGTTCTGCACCGACTGATGTGAGTGTGTCTGTAAACAGCACACATGCTCCAAAATGGGAGGAATATCTTGAAGAGATAGGATTCTCGATCACTAACAGTACATCATCAAGTGTTTCCGCCCAAAAGAACGATACAATGCTCATACTGAGCAGACATGTCGTTGACGTAGATATTTCCTGAATGAGTATCCGATCATTAATTGATGGATACTTCGCTTTTCTATTTTTGAATTACTTCTAAGCTCAGGCAGATTAACTGAAGGGTGACGATACAAGCATATCTGAGTAAATAGGCGTTAATCTGCAGTATCTATTATTGGCAAACAGAGATTTCTACAAAACCAACCGCATATAAACGCGGATAAACACCGATAGAGAAAATAATATCCTTACCTCCTGGAAAAAATTACCAAAACATCAATAATAAAAATATAAAAAATGACAATGCTCCTGACAAACAGGAACATTGGGATATGAACGCTAAAATCGATACAGGAATATCAACTTATAGTGATCATTCCTTTGGGTCTGACAGAGAGAACATCGCTGGCCATCATGACATCACTTACATTGTTCATATTGTAAGCATAGGCTGTTATGTACGCTCTTCCTGCAATGGCACTTGTGAAATCTACAGTTTTTGAACCTATAACCGTTACATTGATAGGATTCTCATAACTTCCGAAGTATCCTATGTTACTGTAAAGATACACATAAGCATAGCTGGTGTTGCCGGTTATATCATTTATATCTAATTGGATGGTCGTAGAATTATCAATTAGCATTATATCTCTGTCAGGCTTGATCCGGAAGTCTCCAAGTGAATAAGAATATACACTTGCAGCACCTCCACCTAGACTGGCACTTCCTCCACCACCTACTACTACCGTGATATTCTCACCACTGAGGTCAGTATATGTTACCGTAGATGTAGGCATGATTATAGGAACGTATCCTGCTCCGTCTACTCTCAACTGATACCATATACCCCATTTGTCACCGGGACCCATTGTAGGCAATTGCCATTCGAGTGATGATTTGCTGCCTGAAGTTGTTACAGTAGGTTCTGCATTTCCTCTGGAAGGTGCTTTTGGAGTATCAAAAACAGTGATATTACCTACTGTAGCATTGCTGCTTCCGGAAATATATGTTGCCTTTGCAACAGATAATGGTGTTATATAATTGTGTGGCACATGCATTTCCATAACAGGACCACCGGCCGAGAAATTGGTAATCTGCATTGCAATTCCCTGGAAAATATCCTTAAGGACACTGGAATTCGGAGCGAAGTAATATTCTCCGCCTGTAATGCTTGCTATTTCATCAAGTACAGGATCAACTTCAGATTCACTGTTTCCGAAACCAACCGTGTATATCACAGTGTCGTTGTCCCTTGCACGATACGCTTCCTCAAGCAGGGAATGGTACCCCGCATTATCCATTCCATCACTCATGATAACTATAGTAGAATTGCCTTCAACAGATGAAAGTTCATTATTGGCTGCATACAGACCTTCATCTATGGCTGTCAATCCGTCTGCTGTGATTGTATCGATGGCATTTTCAAGATGAGAGAGTGAATCGTTCTCAAAAGTAGAAGTCACACTGCCAGTCCACTGATTCCAGGAGACTGGTGTATTCTCAGAAATATCATCCTTATCATTGAATACTATATCAAAACATTCATAGTATCTTGTAGAGGCAGTTTCAACTTCCGTTACTATGCTCCAGGAACTTCCATCCCATTTCTGAATGTTCAGATCATTATAACCATCGGACGTCATCAGGAAGATATCATCAGATGCAGGATCCGGTGTCAGTTGTACCCAGCGTGTATAACCCCCTCCGAGACTTGATGCGGATGATTCCGGACTCCAGGAAGAACCGTCCCATGTACGGTACTTGGGAACCGAATTACTTTCACCCCAGACAACCAGACCTGTGCCGCTGGAATGCTCAAAAGCAAGGTCTACGGACCTTCTGCTGTATTCATAGACATTGCTTTCTATTTGCATGGGAGATTCCCAGGAAGAACCGTCCCAGGAAGTTACTTCAATGTCATATGACCTGTCCTGTGCTGCAAGTATTATATCATCCGAATAGGGATCTGCTGCCATTTTTATCCAGTACACTCTTTCATCGGGATTATACATGTCTGAAGGAGAGCTCCATGAATTCCCGTTCCAAATGCGATACCTTACCGTGCCAGTACCCATATCAGACCAGACAACCATTGCTCTTCCAGAATCCTGTTCATATACAACATCAAAACACTGGTAGCTTGTTGCCCTGGCATTATCCGTAATAAAAACAGGGTTGCCCCATGAATCTCCGTCCCAGACCTGTGCACGCATATCCCGATCATCATCCAGAGTTACAAGGACCATCTCATCGGAATCAGGGCTTGCTTCAAGTCTTATCCACCCGATATCACCGGATCCCGGATCAGTATCGTCCACTTCAGCATCCTGGCTCCAGGAACTGCCATCCCATACACGATATTGCGGTACACCGTCATCTATGTCCTTATCCATATAAGCAATAATAGCATCGCCTGATACTTGTTCATATTTTATATCAAAGCCCCTTCTTCCATAAGAGTCGATATCTCCCGAAAATTGTGAAACACTACCCCAGGAAGAACCATCCCAGACCTGCACATTTACATCATAGTTGGTATCCTCAGTACCCATGATGATCTCCGAACTGACAGGGCTGGATTCAAGTATTACATGTGACGGACTGCCACTTATATAATTAGCAGAATCCTCTCCTGACCACTTCCGACCGTCCCATGTTCTGAACTTAGGAGTTCCACCTCCACTATTACCATCATAATATGCTGTCATGACAGTATCCATTTCAGAGGTGGATACATTCACGGAAAACTTCGTGTCATCAAGAGAACCCGCACCTTTTATCACATCCAGATGATAGGTTTCATCCGCTGAAAGCAAATAAGAAACATTGCACGCACCTGTTCCGTTGGAACTTGAAAGGACATCTATTCCATCATAAAGATAAACATTGAGCAGTGAAGGATCATCCCACGAAACATTGAAAACGTAGAATCCGTCCTCCTCTGGAGTGAAATAACCTACCCAGCTACTGTTATCAAGGATATAACTGGTCTGATTCTCACTGGATACGACATCCTCATAACTGTAAAGGGCGAGTCCTGCCTTATCACCCCTGCTTTCATCGAAACTTGACATGAATGCATGGGATGATAGTTTTGCAGCGCTTTTTTTGTCAATGTATGTGGAAACAGTGAAATCAGCCGTGCCTGTCCCGGTACCTGTAACATTGACTGTCCAGTTGCCGGTTTCTACTGAATCACTGTCATCATCTGGATAAATATAGGACAAAGGATGTATCCATATGTACTCTCCAGTGGTGTCATTTGGATAATAGCCGGTTGTATTGTCATCAGGACCATATACCTTTCCGGAAGGGCTTGTAAGCTGAAGATCGAAGTCTGCAGAACTTTCCTCCCAATCAACCTGAACTTTTAGATCATTGAGAGTTTCATTTATCAGGAAGGTATCTCCGAATGATTCACCTTTTACTGCATCCACTGAGCAGTCATAACCACTACCGTCCAGTTCTACTTCTGCAGGATAGTATTCGATTCTTGTACCATTGTGGTAGATTTCCACATTCCTGACCCTGTTGTTCCAGTCACCATGTCCATCGTAACTATAGTAATCATAGAATGTTATTGTGTTGGAGCCGGTTTCAAGATAATCGGAAAGATCATATTCATAATCATCCCATTGCTCATTTATACCCGTATCATGTGAAGGTATCAATGCAAAATTATCTCCGTTTATCTGGATAAGACATTCACCTGCACTGGAACCTCCGTAATCCGAACCTGCATCGAAAGTAGTATCAAGATCATATCCTTCGAATTTAAGCACATATTCCTGCAGTTCCAGGGAATCATAGAAGGTGTAATCATAAGGAGTGAATCCTTCTACACCGTATTCCACTTCCGAGATATCATAATCGCTCAGTTCCTGGGCGATGGTATTGTAAATTTCACCCAGATCTGAACTATCCGGAGCATTATAGTATGTACCTCCGGTCTCAGATGCAATATGCCTCAAAAGAGCTTCATCAAGACTTGAACCGAGACCTATAGTGTATATAGTGATACCATTTGAATTAGCATAGGCAATGGCATTTTCCCCGTCCTGATCTGTACCTGAGTTAGTTTCACCGTCTGTAAGGACTATCATTGCTTTTCTGGCATTTGATCTTCCATGGTTCACAAGCAGATCATTTGCATCTGCCATACCCTCACCCATAGCCGTTGATCCTCCATCGGTAATAGAATCAATTGCATCCTTTACAGAAACTTTATTGTTATATGAATTCAGGAGTGTCATGTCTTTGTCCACACCGCTCGAACTGGCAAAAGAAACCACACCAACCCCGGAATTAGAGACAAGGTTATCAGTGAATTCCTTTGCAGCATCTCTTGCATCCTGAATAGGTGTCCCGGACATACTTCCCGAACGATCAAGAACAAGAACAACATCAAGTGGCGGACCTGCATAATAATCCGGGTCCATACTACCCGAACGATCTAGGACCAGCATAGAACTGGCAGCAGGTCTGACAATCGGAAGCTCACCTTCTATTGAAATGATCGTTGTTATATTTACCACTGAACCTGAATTTACAGAGGAGGGATCAACATTCAAAGATACGCTCATGAATGGCTCGGCTTTCACACTGATGTTTGTGGAAAGACTGACATTTCCGCTGGTAGCTACTATAGTTGTGTTTCCGGACACATTACCTGTGAACGTACCATATATCCTCCCTTCTGAGTCTGTGGTTGCATTTATCACATTCGTTGAATTGTAACCATCGATCTCCAGTGTCCCTACTGTTGTATTTGTATTGTTGAAAAGAACATGGATGTTCGGCAATGAATGACCCCATTCGTCCAGAGCTACCAGAGTGACATCAGATTCATGATTACCGTTCAGGCCCTGGGCAAGTACAGTATTAGGATTAGAGAAGAGGTCCATTGATTCAAGAGGACCTGCGGTGAAGTACATTGTAGTGCTGTTGGTGAAATTCGTATATCCGGATTCATTTCTGTAAGTTGCGTTTACTGAAATGGATTCTATGTAAGGGGTAGGTCCGACCACCGTGTTTGCACGACCCTGATTGTTCAGCGGTACATGTACCACACTGCCGCTGGCAGTTTCAAATTTAACCTGTTCTTTGACAGGTTTTGTTAAAGGTAGAATTGGATTCATGAACTTATCCACCGGCCTGGCAGATAGAGTATATGAATCCTGGTTGTTCGACAGACAATATGAAGGTGAATAGCTCAAAAAGAAATTCTGAATTGAATCCGCAATACCTGTTATTGAAATGTTGTGTTGTAGTGAAGTGTTCACAACATTGATACTGATAATGTTCTCACCTGCCCTTTTATCGGTTGTGAAGACATTCGGAACCTGACCACTGACATCGGTGGTTCCGTTATATGTGCTCAGAGAAGCTGAATTGTATGTTGTGGGACTGTTATATATCGTATTTGCAGGCGAGGTTACTGAAAAATTGATATCTACATTCTCGATAGGGTTTTCATATATATCATAGACACGTGCATAGAAGTTTGAACTTGTATTGACAGTATGGTCAGCATCATAAACAACCCTCATCAAACCCGGGGAGCCCGGAACTACCTCAACATACGTAGTGTTTGAAGCAGAGCCTGCTGTTGAATAGATTGTAATGTTACCGGCAACTGTAGAATTCAGGCTCATGATAAAGCTATCAGATGGACCAGGAATATATGAAACACTTCTTCCTGTTGTATTAGTATTCAAAACAGAGATATTCGAAGAAGATACAGAAAGATCAACATCATGCAGCGGAATACCAAAAATATCGTTTATCACGACATTAACACCGATTGTTTCACTGTAATTGATATTTCCAAAAGCATCCTTTGGGAAGAACGTAATGTTGGTTACGTTACCTGCTTCATTGACGGTATGGTCGCTTGCAACTATTATTGAAGAGGCTTCCAATGGCATAAATGTTGCATTCGTTATATTATAGTCGGTTCCTGCACTTGCATTAATCTGAGCTGTTCCTGCAATCGTGGAGTTAATGCTTACTTCCGCAATCCCTGAAGAATTAGAATATACAGATGAAGAACTCAAAACTCCCATATCCGTAGTAAAATTAACCATTGTATTGTTAACGGGAGTTCCATTGTCTGTTACCCTGACACTTACATTAACAGCTTCACCTGAATCGGTCTGAACATCAGAAGTAAGAAACTGCACATCCAGTGCGAAAGCTGATATTGAAAATATAAGAAAAATCAATAAAATATATACTACCTTTTTTAAGTATTGCATAAAAATACCTCGAATTCACCCTTTTTTGCCAACCTTGTGTACTGATATATAACTCATAATATAAGTTATTTTATATACAAATAAAAAAAGAGCATTGATTTTGAAGATCAAAAGTAATATTTATGATTTTTCAATATAACAATATTTGAATACATATTATTATATAATATAAAGACAATAATACCAAGGAGATTCTTTGGATAGTAAAGGACAAATGCAGATCGACTACATAATAGGAATATCGATATTCCTTAGCACTATTATTTTTGTATTCTCCTATACGTCGGGACTATTCATCCCGTTTCAGTCAAACTCCGATGAAATCACTCTTATTGCTGACAGAATAGCTACAAACATAGTAGAACAGACACTTAGTGCTCAGGAGCCACAGAATATCAACCTGCTTAACGGGAGGAAGGTCAGCAATTTTTTCAGCGATATGAGTGGCAATTATAAAGGAATCCTTGATATCTACGGACTGAACGGCACATATCTGAACTATGATCTTAATGTTACAATCGGAAATCAGACAAGTATACTATATTCAGGTGGTAAAGAACTGCCAGATTACAACAATATAGGACAGACCAAAAGAATAGTAATGTTAAGGAACGAAACCACCGGAAACACATTAATGGCCGTCCTTTCTGTGAGGGTGTGGTAACATGGCTTTTAAAGGACTATTTAGCAATAATAAAAATGCCATAGCCCAGATATATACACTTGAAGCCATAATCTCTGCTACGATAATAATCGGTGTGCTCATTTTTTCGGTCCAGGCCACATCCCTGACACCCCTTACATCCTCAACAGCTAACGCACATGTGGAAACTCATCTTTATACTATCGGACAGGACATCCTTAATTCACTGGATTATTCACAGAATGGAGGTTGTTCGGATCTCAAAAATGACATACTCAAATGGGACGGCGATCCTTATAGCTGGAATAGTGTGGCATATGCAAATGGAAACAAAACCCTGAACAACAGTTCAACAGCCAATGTTCTGGAAATTATGATAGTCCCAAGAGGAATAGCCCACAATGTAGAGTTCACATGGATCGACAACAAAGGAAATACAATAATTCTGCCCTATATATACAACGGAGAGCCTTCTAATAATGCAGTTGTTATTTCAAAGAAATTGTTGCTTTCAGATTCCGACATACAAGCAACCGCACAGTTTGCAACAAACACCGGAATAGGGGATATGGACACAAATACTGATTTCTATACATTGATAAACGTCAGGCTGACTTTGTGGCGTATGTAAACAGGTGTTCACATGAAGAGATCAGACGATTCAGCTCAGATGATATTGATTGCCAGTTTTGCCATCGGGATGGCAATAGTAGTGTTAACACTTGTATTGAACAATATTATTTTTGCCAGCAATACAGCATCGGAATCAAATGTGGAAACAAACGTATTTGAATATTCAAACAGCATTCAGGTAACAATCAATGCCTACGAGAAAGCGTATTCTAATGCATACACCGGCTCTTCGATTAACAAAACAACGTTCAATAATTATATTGATACATACACCGGGAAAATGACAGAAAGTCTTGCTTTTTCCGGAACTGTGTATACATTAGAAAACGGAAATTTCAAAAAACCTTATTTTACCTGTAATGGACTTTCCGATGGAAAAGCTAACTGGACTGCTATTGAAAGAATTAACAGCACAAACAAATTCATAATGGCTATCAATTCTACAACACTTACAAATAATTCGAATAATTTTTCTGTTGAAGCTTTTGACCAGGCAGGAACTATCTGGTCTGCAGAATTTTTCAGATCCGGAACTAATGTAAATGTCACAGTAACAGACGGAGTAACTGTTCTCAATAGTCAGGATAGCTCCAGCGGAGAACTGAACATAACTTCAAACCTCATAGACGGAAGTTCTTTTTTCGATTTTCATTTTGATGATGAAACCGGCGGAAAAACATATAGCATCAGGTTCATCAACGGAAATAAGGCATCGGGAACTTTCTTGATAGCTGGCGATAAGGTCAATGGTAATGCTTTCGAAACAGAAAGAATAGATCTCATAGAAGCAAAGATCATGATGAACAAGAACGGTAAGCTCAGGATGGATGTGATGATACCGATCATCTTACCAAAAGGACAATTATGATTCGAAGAATAATAGATGATGAAAATGCAGTATCCATATCACTTGGAACTATTCTGATGTTCTCAATAACAGTGGTAACTCTGATCGTTGTGATCAGTTCATTTTACACAATGATGGACAGGCATGAGGATAGTGTCACACGCAATCAGTTCGAGATACATGGAAATGATCTGGCACTGCAGATATCAAATATCGATACTGCGGTTCAGATCACCAATAACTATGGTGGAAAAACAGAGAATATAAGCTCTCTATTCTCATTGCCTCCGAAAATTGCAGATAATCAATATTCAATTGAATTCTCAAACAACAGCAAAGAAATTATCTTTGAATCCGGGGACGAAGCTGAGACAGAGGTAAAGGTATCATATGTTACATCGGCTGTAAATATTTCTTCTAAAAAAATATACAGCGGGCCTGATCATTTTGAATTTTATTATGATAAGGACTCAAACCTGATAAAGATCAGATGATAAATAAAAGAAGGAGATGCATGACATTAAAGGATATAAACTCTGATGATGCAGTATCGGAATTGGTGGATTTCAGCATCATACTAGGCATAATACTCCTTGCAACCGCAATTATTGTTGTTGCCGGTATACCACTTCTCAAGCACATGCAGGAAAACCAGCATTCAGAGAATATAGTGCAAAGTTTTCAGGTTCTTGCTCCGAACATCAACAAAGTGGTAAAAGGTAATGCACCATCCCAGTCCATCGAATTAAAAATATACGGAGGAACACTGTCAGTTACAAGTGCCAGTTACATGAAAGTAAATATGAAAGTATGGAACGCTGCAAACGGTTCTTTTGAAACAGAAACTTTTGGAAAACATATTGGCACTATAGAAAACTCTTATAAGGACACTTTAGTTTGCTATGAGAACACCGGAATCTGGGCAAGATATGAAAATGAGAAATCAGTAATCAAACAGGAACCACTTTTCAGTTTTTCCGATAATGTACTCTTAATACCATGCTCAAGTTTATCCGGCACTTCGAGCCTTTCCGGCAACGGACTTGTAAGTGTGACTGCAAATGGTGGCAGAAGAACTATTGAGAGCTATTATAATATCTCCCGGGTAAATATTACAATAGAAAGTAATTATTTTAAAGCGTGGGAAAATTATCTGAATGGAACCATGAAGATGCCTATAATAATGACAGATGAAGTAAACAATACAGTCTACGCAAGCAAAAATTATGCTCAGAATATAGATGTCTTTATTGTTGAATCTCCGATGCATGTAAGAATTGACTGAAGTATCAGGTGAATTATATGGTTTTAAAACAATTCTCAAATAATGAAGCTGTTTCATCTGTTGTCGGAATTGTAATTATTCTTGCAATCACACTTCTATCCATAGCGATAATACTCCTCTATACGACCCCTGCGATAAATAATCTTGAAAATATGGCAGAGGCACAAAAAATAGAACAGGCCTTTACAGTTTTCGATTCAAGGGCAAGCAAGGCTTCATTGGGAGAATCTCCTCTCCAGATCACGGGAATCAACCAGATGGGAGGAACTCTTGAAGTAATGGGAGACAGCCTGGCTTACAATGAAAGTCAGATAATGATAGTCATACTTTCTTCCAGTTCATCATGGTATAACGAATATTACAATAATCACACATCATGGAATTCGTGGAAAAAGTACAAAACAAAACCGGATTTTTCAGGTTATAATTCAACAATTCCCATGGGGAAGATCAGATACACTTCAGGTGACAGGATTATTGCTTATGAAGGTGGAGGAGTATGGTCTAAATATGAAAATGGTGGAACTGTAATGATCTCACCTCCTGAATTCCACTACAACATACAAACCCTTACGCTTCCTGTAATGAAAATAAGCGGAAACACTTCGGTGTCAGGAACTACAGACACATCGATCAAAGTATCTTCATCCAATAAACCTGTGATACTCTTTCCAAATGTTAATCTCAACAATAATTTTACAAATCCCCTTAAAGCAGATGAAATAATTATCTACATAAACAGCGAATTCTATGAAGGATGGGCAAAATATGCAGAAACCCTGACAGGTACTTCAGTGGCTTTGGATCATGAAAACCAGACGGCAATATTACAACTCAGCACTTTACCACCTATGGGTACTTTTCCGCTTTCTAATTCATTCAAGATAATAAAGCTGAATGCTTCAAACCCGGAACCAATGTATAATTTTTCATTCTATTTTGAAGATGAAGACGGTGAAGCCTCAAATTTCAATTCTGTTGAAACCTATGTTACTGCTACTTCAGGAACAAAAACCCTTTACTATGAGATCAAAAAGAATGTAATTGACACAATTGAATATTCTGATACATCTGTAAGCCCTGATAAAGAGATATGGGATACATACGGAGGAAATTACTTCCCCATATACGAGGACCCTTTAGATCTAAAAATGGCAAACAGTACATTTGATCTTCTTAGTAGAACCTATATGCTTGAATATGATGATTCGGACAGAACAGAATATTCATGGGACCAGAAGAGTCAGACCACAATGCTTCCGAATGTAACAATATCAGACGGGGATACACAGTCATTGTACAATGTTACAAACCATTACATGAAACTTCTGGCACAGGATGGCGTTATTGCATGTTCATGGGAGCAAAAGAAGAATAACAAGATCCTTGAAGATCAATCTCACTACACATTGATATATGATTCCGGAGGTGGTATCATTACATATCTACATATAACCAGTAATGAACTCCGAGCCGACCTTGATTGAATATGAAATAATGAAGATGTAAATCATAGAAACCCTTAAATCATTCACCTCTATTATCCAATCTTACCAATGTGATAATCATGAAGAAAGCAATCATCGAAACTGATAAAGGAAAGATCGTTCTGGAGCTCTTTGAAAAGGATGCACCGAAGACCGTGGCAAACTTTGAGAAGCTCATTAAGAAAGGCTTCTATGACGGACTTACCTTCCATAGAGTGATCCCTGACTTCGTAATCCAGGGAGGTTGTCCCAGAGGAGACGGAACAGGCGGACCCGGATACACGATCAAATGCGAAACAAAAGGCAATCCACGTAAACACGGAACAGGTGCACTTTCAATGGCACACGCAGGAAAAGATACCGGTGGAAGCCAGTTTTTCATCACACACTCACCGCAGCCACACCTTGACAGAGTTCACACCGTCTTTGGTCAGGTAATCGAAGGCATGGAAGTTGTCAACAAGATCAAGGCACAAGATGTGATGAAAAAGGTCACTGTTGTGGAAGAATAAACTAATTATCTGAATCTTCTTGCAGTATGTACTTTATACTGCAATCTTCTTTTTTTTTAAGATAACTTTTTAAGCGTTCTTGATTGTTTATATGATGTCGATATCCGGACACTCATGCAGAAATATTTACAGGTCAGCCTCCTTAAAAGATTAGAAAGGTATTTATGGGAAAAGACCTACTGTTGCGTTATGTCCTATAGAACATAACGTGTGAATAGAGCTGACAAGATTAGAAGATGATAAGTATGAAACAAAATTATAGACTCATCCTGGCTATTGCAGCTATACTGACAGTTGTACTCTTTGCAAGTGGTTGTGCGGATACGAACACCGCTGCAGATATGGATACGGAAAAGACTGAGGTTACAACTATTACAGTATCTGCAGCTGCGAGCCTTACAGAAGCGTTCACAGAACTTGAAACTGCTTTTGAAGAAGAGAACCCCGATATCGATGTAAACTACAATTTTGCAGGTTCGGGAACTCTCAGAATGCAGATAGAAGGCGGTGCACCAATAGATGTATTTGCATCAGCGTCACAGAATCACATGAACATACTGAGCGACCAGTCCCTTATAGGTGAAGACTCAAGAAAGGACTTTGCATCCAACACAGTTGTACTGATAACACCAGTTGATAGTGAACTTGATATAACGGGACCTGAGGACCTTACCTCAGAAAATGTTGGCACTGTTTGTATTGGAAATCCGGAAACAGCTCCTGTCGGAAAGTACACAGTGGAAGCACTTACAGAAGCAGGCCTGTGGGAAGAACTTGAATCAAAAACATTGCTCGCTGAAGATGTAAAGCAGGTTCTCGTCTATGTTGAGAGAGGAGAAGTTGACGCAGGATTTGTATACAGTACCGATGCAGCAACTTCAAAGCCAGGCACCATTGAGATTAAAACAACAGTACCTACAGTAACTCCTATAAGTTACCCTATAGCATTACTTGATGCATCAGAAAATAAAGAGGCAGCACAGACCTTTATAGACTTTGTTACTTCCGATAAAGGAAGAACAATACTTGAATCATATGGATTCACTGCCTGAACAGGAACAAAGATATGCTTGACCAGATAGGATTTCCTCTTGTAATCACACTGAGGATCGCAGTACTCTCCACTTTTGTGGTGGCACTGACAGGTATTATAATATCATACATACTTGCAAGACGTGATTTCACGGGGAAATGGCTGGCAGATATTCTGGTCACTTTACCGCTTGTGCTCCCCCCTACAGTAACCGGTTATCTTCTGGTGATACTGCTCGGAAAGAACGGGGTACTCGGAAATTTATTGTACAATATTACCGGATGGACCATACTTTTTACATGGGAGGCAGCAGTCATTGCAGCTTTTGTAGTTTCACTTCCACTGATGGTCAAAACAACTACCGCTGCCATTGAATCAGTGGACAGGGAATATGAATATGCCGCATTCACCCTGGGTAGAAAGGAACTGGAGACTGCATTGTTCATAACACTCCCTCTTGCCAGAAAAGGCATACTTGCAGGCATCGTCCTGAGTTTTGCAAGAGCTGTGGGGGAATTCGGTGCAACACTTATGGTTGCGGGAAATATTCCCGGCAGAACAAATACCATGTCCATTTCCATATACAGCGCATTCCAGGCAGGGAACAACGAACTTGCCAATATGCTGGTGATAATACTCGTGATCATGTCATTGCTTTCAATGGCGATTACCGCAAAGCTTGTGAACAGCTGGAAGATCTGAGGTGATATAACGGGCATCAAAGTGGATTTCAGAAAACGCTATTACAGCAAAAAAAACGACAAGAAAAAAGGCATTGATCCTGCTTTTCTGCTTGATGCCAAATTCGAGGCAGGAAATGAGCTAGTGGTACTTTTTGGACGTTCAGGTTCAGGTAAGACCACTGCACTCCAGTGCATATCCGGCCTGCTGGAACCGAACGGTGGCAAAATAATCGTCAATGGCGATATTTACTTTGACTGCCACAAAAGGATCGATCTTCCGGTACAGCAGAGAAGTCTGGGATATGTATTTCAGAACTATGCGATCTTCCCTCATATGGATGTTAAGAAGAACATAGCATACGGCCTTAAAGGCTGGAAACCGGAAGATAAAGAAAAAAGAGTTGCTGAGATGCTGCAAATGCTTCAGATAGAGGGACTGGAGAACAATTATCCATCCCAGCTTTCAGGTGGACAGAAACAGAGAGTTGCACTGGCGCGTGCACTGGCACCTAAACCGGATATTCTTTTACTGGACGAACCCTTCTCCGCACTTGACATGGTTGTCCGTATGAAACTGCGTGAGAAGATAAAAGAGATACAGAGGGAACTCGGTATTCCCATACTATTCATCACCCATAACCATGTGGAGGCGTTCACCATTGCAGATAAAATAATCATTTTCCACGATGGCAGGGTCCAGCAGACAGGAACACCGGAAGAAGTATTCTACAATCCAAAAAACAAACATGTTGCCGAGCTCGTGGGACTTACCAATATATTTGAGGACACGGTCATCGAAGATAAAAATGAAGCCTCAGGAATACTTAAGCTCAAATGCGGCAATCTGGAATTATATGCAGACATTCCGGATTCAAAGTTGAAAGAGAAAGTGACATGGGGCATCCGTCCAGAGAATCTGCGCATATTGCCTCTGGATGAATCAGAAAAGAATCAAGACAATACAATTCCTGCAACTGTTAAAAGCATCGTGAATAAAGGAGCAAGCAAAGTTCTGGCTCTTAAGATCGCAGAACACAGGAATCTCTTGATAGCTGAACTGGCAAACCAATTCTTTGAAGACTTTGATATTAAGGTTGGAGACGAATGTCTGGTAAAGATTGTGAAGGGAAAAATAGTTATATTCTGATGCTTCTTACGTTTTTTATTTGAAAGTTACTGACTAATTTCTGTCCAATAAACTTTTAAGGCTGAATAGCATCATTTTATCCCAGAGATGAAGTTCATTGAAAGGCTTTTTGGAAAAAAGCAGGAAAAGGAAGAATCTCATCCGACTGTTTTTGAGTTTGCTGAACTTTCGGGTACTGCCAGGACTGAAATAAAAAAACAGGAAGACCTTCTCAGACCGGTTGTTAAAGAGAAGTTTGGAGAGATAAGGAGTTCTATAAGCGAACTGGACACATTAAAGAAGGAACTCTTAAAAGCAGAACCTATTGAAGGTGCGAGTAAAAGGGGAGAAAAACTTGGTGATTCAAACAGGGACAATGTTGCCAACAACCTCAAAGTGATCCATGATAAAATGAAAGTCCCTGGAAACACTTCACCTGTTATAGCTGCTGAATTTTATGCAGATGCAAAATCCACACTTAAAACCGTTCTGGACAATACCGGCAGAAGTCTGATGTACATTAAAGCATTATATCCTCAGGAACACCAGAAAATAAACCAGGGACTTGCAGAGCTCGAGGAAACACTCGATGAACTCTATTCCTCTATAATGGAAGGTGAGGCCAGGATAGAAACCCTGCAGAAGATCGCAGAAGATGTCTCAAATATCGAAAATGTCCGGGAAGATATAGAACAGAGCACAAAAAAGCTGCTTGAACTGGACCAAAAGTATGAATCGGCAAAAGCTGACCTTTCCAGTTGCGATATGAAACTCACCGAACTTGATAACAGCAGCGAGTTTGAGAGAGCAAAAGAACTTGAAAATAAGATAAAGAAAACAGATAAGAAAGTAGTCGATATCAGGACAGAATCAAGGAGACTATTCACACCTCTCTCAAAAGCAATTTCCAGAATGGAAAAACAGGATGAGAATAAAAAATGTGTGCTTTCCCCTCAGAACAGGGAAATTATCAAGGCTATTAATGATGATCCTGCCTATGCTATCGAATATGATCTCAGTTCTTTTCTTTCAGAGCTTGCAGACAGAATTAAGAGCGGAGACCTTGGACTGAAAGATCAGATGTGCGACAAAGCACTGAAGCATATACAGGTACTGAATGATAAAAAGAACATATCTTTCCTTGTTGAACAGAAAAGAACTTATCTTTCCGAAAGAGAAGAACTTATCAGGGAACTGAACAGCCTCAGTATATACCAGGAAAGAGAGGACATAGAAAGGGAAATGGAAGACCATCGGCTGCTTGTAAGGTCTGCAAACAACGATATTGAGTCCGAAAGAATGAATCTTGAAAATCTCAGGGAAGAACTTGAAAGACTGAGGTCATTGCTACTTTCAGATGTAAAACAGGTTTTTGGAAAAGATTCAGAGATACGGTTTGAAAACACCATTTAATACGAAGCTCCTGTGAAAATATTTCCCTCACGACATCTGAAAATAGATATATTCCAGAGGATCATCAAAATCACTTGATATTCTAAAAAGAATCAAATAAAGGACCAATTGCAACTTTAGTTAAAAAAGAGAAATAGCTGCATTATAGCAGCTTTTCAGAGGCATAACAACTGTCAAAGAACAATTAAACTTTAGTATGCAACCGATATAATTTAAACTTTACTGAACTGTTGAGAGATCATATCTTTCAAAATACTACTCACAAAAAAATAAAAAATAGAATGGGACAAAACAAAATACACTATTTACCCTTCATATACCTTCATGGATTTAGCATTCATGAACTCAAGCATACCGATGCGATGGAGTTCCCTGCCAACACCGCTTTTTTTCATCCCTCCGAAAGGCAGTCTTGGATCAGATGACATAATGTTATTGACGGTGAAAAAACCGACATGTATCCTTCTTGCCATCCTCATAGCTTTTTCAGTTTCACGATTCCATATACAGCACCCAAGACCAAAATCAGTATTATTGGCTATTTTGATGGCTTCATCCTCATCCTTGAAAGTCACTATAGGTGCTACTGGCCCCAGGGTCTCTTCTTTCAGAACAGGAGCATCTTTATTTATATCGTTGAGGACAGTAGGCATATAATAGAAAACATCTCCTTCTTTCGCACCACCTTCTACCAGTACATTGGCTCCCATTTTAAGGGTTCTTTTTACCTGATCTTCCAGTATGTCCCTTTGTTCCTGATTCACCATTGGCCCCAGATCCGTTTTCGGATCCATTGGATCGCCGATTTTAAGTTCATTCGTATAACGGATGAAAAACTCTGTGAATTCATCTGCGACACTCTCATCGATCAGAAAACGTTTTGATGAAAGGCAACTCTGCCCGCAGTTCTGAAATCTTGCCGGAACTGCTGCTTTTGCTGCTCTTTCAATATCTGCATCTTTCATTACTATAAAAGGATCGCTCCCCCCAAGCTCAAGAACAAATTTTTTCATATACTTTCCTGCAGCTTCAGAGACCTTTTGTCCCACAGGAATACTGCCTGTGAAAGCTACACCATTAATCTCACATCGGGAGATCAGTGATGATGCCGTCGGACCGTCTACATGAAGTGCCTGATAAACACCATCCGGAAATCCTGCCTCAATAAAGAGATTCTCAATTTCCAGGGCACACATAGGCACATTGCCTGCACTTTTGGTGATCACCGTATTTCCACCTGCAATGGCAGGTATTGCAAATCTGAATGCTTCCCAGAAAGGATAATTCCATGGCGTGATACTGAGAATAACACCTGCAGGTTCATAGACAAAACCGGAAGTTTCAGCATCAGTCTCCACAAATTCCGATGCAATGAATATTTCGGCATTGCTTGCAAAATAATCACACAGCCATGCACACTTCTCGATCTCAGCAATGGACTCAGTGATCGGTTTTCCCATTTCTTTTGTTATCAGTTCTGCAAGTTCCTGGTTCTTCTCCCTCAGAAGAGCTTCCAGAGACCTTATAGAGAACACTCTTTCAGAAGCACGCTTATTTTTCCATTCGTCAAATTCTGATCTGGACCTTTCTATTTTCCGGTCTATATCCTCCTGAGAACAAAGACCAAACTTACAGTTAAAACTCCCTGTCGCGGGATTTACAGATTCCATATTTTCCAATTAAAACTCCCCTTTACACTAACTAAAATACGGGATTTTTATCCCCCTTTTAATTTAAGGGGCTATACGATATATAAGTGAGTATATAAGTTGGTCAAGATCTTTAAGAGAACAGGATCA
Organism: Methanolobus sp.; assembly: GCA_021767785.1. GTDB lineage: Archaea > Halobacteriota > Methanosarcinia > Methanosarcinales > Methanosarcinaceae > Methanolobus. The sequence continues at coordinate 4,859 of JAASSR010000016.1, read as the reverse complement.
TCCAACATATATTTAAAATGATTCAAAAACAAATAAACTGAATTCTTGCTATTAAGTAATATCTAAAGTGAGAAGCATATTGAGTTTTTTTTAGAATGGAGAAAAGAAATAGCCTATGAAACAATCCTGTTGATCTTCAAGAGATAAAAAGAAGTATGGCGATCCCGAAGGGATTTGAACCCCTGACCCTCGGGTTAGAAGCCCGATGCTATATCCTGGCTAAGCCACGGGACCGCATAATGCCCGAATGGGATGTGAAATAGATTTTCAAGCATAAAAGCCTTTTGTCAGGAGGTAGTCACACCTTCCAATTATTAAAAATGACCATGTGAATAAAAATATATAATAGTTTGACATGAACACTATCAACCATTGCAATTATGAGGCTTAATCATGAGTGAACTACTGATATATTATAACGGGGACTTTGTCCCGAAATCTCAGGCCACAACCTCTGTTTATGACCATGGTTTTTTGTACGGAGACGGTGTCTTTGAGGGAATAAGAGCTTACAATGGAAGGGTTTTCAAATTACGTGAGCATGTTGACAGGCTCTATGATTCCGCAAGGGCAATAGCTCTTGACATTCCGATAAGCAGGGACGAGATGGAAGAAGCCATACTTGAAACACTCCGCAAAAACGATCTCACGGATGCCTACATAAGACCGATTGTATCAAGAGGAGTCGGTGATCTTGGTCTGGATCCCAGAAAATGTCCGAAACCAAATATATACATTATCTGCCAGGAATGGGGAGCAATGTATGGTGACCTCTATGAAGTGGGTCTTACCGGTGTCACAGTCTCAGTCAGGAGAAATTCCTGTGATGCACTTTCACCCAATATCAAGTCACTTAATTATCTGAACAACATCCTCGCAAAGATCGAGGCGAACGAAAAAGGTGGAGATGAAGCCATATTCTTCGACCAGAACGGTTACCTTTCTGAAGGTTCAGGAGATAATATCTTTATTATCAAGGACGATAAAGTTTACACACCTCCTACCATCAACAATCTCAAAGGAATTACCAGGGCAACAGCCATCGAACTGCTTGCAGATATGGGAATTGAGACCAATGTTGAGAACCTCGGAATGTTCGACCTTTACACAGCAGATGAGATATTTGTCACAGGAACAGCAGCAGAAGCAGCTCCCCTTGTTAAAGTGGATGGTCGTCCTATCGGAAATGGGAAACCAGGGCCTATAACTAAGAAAATGGTAAAAGCATTTGAAAAGATCACTACAACAACCGGCACTCCCATCAATCCTTAAAAGGTCCTATCTTTTTTCTTTCCTTTATTTTCTTTTTATGTATAAGTTTTAATCTATTTCCTCTTTAAAATATCCTTTAAGGAATTAAACAGTTGACATCAGGAGTTATATATAATAACAATAATATTATATTCTGTATTTAATTACCGAGGTATTTGAATGGAAATTGAGGAAGATAAAGAAAAGGTCATTATGCGAAACCTGAAATACCTGAATGACTCTGTGATGGCCATACTGCTTCTTATGCCGGTTATCCTTGTTATCACGTTCGAAGCGCTTGATGACACACACAATCTGAAAATACTCTCAATTGCAACATGGATAGTATTTCTAATGGGACTGTGGTATGTTGCTTCAAGGATATTCAGACTTAACAAAACGCTTATAGCTTATCTTGACAAAGAGTAGACCGAACAGAATGGAACGCAAGGAATTCAGAGAACTAACTACTGTAGAAGAGGCAAGAAGTCTGGTTGACCGTATAAAAGTTCAGCCGGAATCTATCATTTTACCTCTAGAAAAGGCAGCAGGACATATCCTGGCAGAGGATATACTCTCAGGAGTAGATGTACCTGCGTTCAATCGTGCTATAAAGGACGGATATGCAATCCGTGCCAAAGATAGTTATATGGCAAGCGAACCAGAACCAGAGGAACTGCGATATACCGCATCTGTCCCTGCAGGTTGTACCGATTACTTTTTTGTCGATGATGAAGAAGCCGTGGAAATATCAACAGGTGCACCTATTCCCGATGGTGCCGATGCAGTAGTTATGGTGGAAAATACAAAGCAGACAGGTGATACTGTACTTATCTACCAGCCGGTGCACATAGGTGAGAATATCATGCGTGCAGGAAGCGACATCATAAAAGGTGAGAGGATCCTGAGAAAGAATACACGCATCGGTTCACGTGAGATAGGTGTGCTTGCATCCATTGGGATCAACGAAGTACCTGTAAAGAGATTGCTTGTAGGGATCATATCAACAGGTAATGAGCTCATAAGGCCCGGTGAAACACTGGAAATGAGCAAGATATATGATGCAAATTCCTATGCAATAGCAGCAGGCATAGAAGAATGTGGAGCAACTCCGGAAATATATGGAATTGTTCCTGATAATGAAAAAATGATGGAAGAAATTCTTGAAAAGGCGATTGAAGAATGTGACATCGTCCTTACTTCAGGAAGCACTTCTGCAGGAACCGGTGACATTATGTATATGATCATCGAGGAAAAAGGGGAAACGCTTACCCATGGCATAGCGATCAAACCAGGAAAACCGGTTGTAATCGGAATGATAGGCAATGTCCCTACGATCGGATTACCCGGCAACCCTACTTCAGCCCTCAGTATATTCAACGAATTCGTGGCACCGATCATTTACAATTCACTTGGAGTAAAGCCTTCATTTAAAACAAAAATAAAGGCTGTGATGGGAACCGGAATAAGGTCCGGTGGCAGAGAGGAACTGTTTCCCGTGGGTATTGTAAGGGGAAAGGTTTACCCGGCAGACAAAACCTCAGGAGCCATAACCACACTATCAGATGCAGATGGAATTATCGAGATAAGAGCACATACAGAGTATATAGAAGCAGGCTCGGAAGTAGAAGTAACAATGTTCGGCAATGTGAAAGGACCCGACCTGATGCTTGTTGGTGGACAGTGTCCTGGAGTTGATCTGCTTGAAGAGATGAGCGGACTTAATTTCAGGACTTTGAACATGGGTTCCAGCTCTGGGTTTACAGCGATATCAGCTGGTACTGCAGATATCGCATGTGTGAATATGGTTGATAGTGATGGAAAGTACAATTCATCAGTAATATCAAAAATGAACCTGCAGGATGTTGTACTGGTAAAAGGATACAGGCGTGAACAGGGATTGATATTCAGTCATGATACTCATATCCACGGATTTGAAGATATAACCGGTCTGAAGCTCATCAATAGAAATAGAGGATCCGGAACAAGAACATTGCTGGACAGAAAACTCGGAATGCTGGCAGAAGCTAAAGGTATGTCAAAGAGTGAGCTTATAAAAGACCTGAATGGATATAATACCGGATCGAAGACCCACAGATCGGTCTGTGATGCTGTGAAAAGCGGAAAAGCAGATGTGGGGTTTGGACTTCGGGCTTCGGCGGAAGAAGCAGGGCTTGAGTTTATTGCTGTTGCAGAAGATGAATTTGATTTTGTGATCAGAAAAGACCTTCTTGAGATAGGGGAAATAAGTAAATTCCTTGAAACACTTCGTAGTGAAGATTTCTCAAAAAGACTTCCTGAAGGAATATATACTTACGAAGTGACCGGTAGTATAATATCTTCCTTCTGACGTTAATTCATCTTAAAATCCGGGAAAATCTTTTTTATTTTGACGTTATGGTAGGTTTCAAATGGGATTACACGAGGATATACAGGAAGTAGAAGAGGAGATCAAAAGAACTCCCTATAATAAGGCCACATCACACCACATAGGTAAGCTTAAGGCTAAACTGGCCCGCCTCAGAGATGAAGTTGTTAAGAAATCTGCGAGTAAAGGTGGAGGCGAAGGGTATTCGGTCAGAAAATCCGGTGATGCCACGGTTACACTTGTAGGTTTTCCTTCAGTGGGGAAGTCCACTCTGCTTAACAAGCTCACAGGTGCGAATTCTGAAGTTGGTGCCTATGAATTTACAACACTTGATGTGATTCCGGGTGTGCTCGAATATAATAATGCGACCATACAGGTCCTTGATGTACCCGGACTGGTAAAGGGAGCAGCAAGCGGCAGAGGACGTGGAAGAGAAGTAATTTCCGTTGTAAGGAACTGTGACCTTGTGGTTTTCATTCTGGATGTTTTCCAGAACTATCACCATGATGTCCTTACCCAGGAACTCTACGATGCCGGTATACGCCTGAACCAAAAACCTCCTGATGTTGTTGTCAAGAGACAGGACCGGGGCGGTGTTACTGTCAGCAGTACCATGGACCTTGATCTGTCAGAAGATCTCATAAAGGACGTACTCAACGATTATAAGATACACAACGCTCATGTGCTTATCAGGGATAAGATAGATGTTGATCAGCTGATAGATGCCATCATGGGCAACAGAGTGTACATACCTGCAGTAACGGTTGTCAATAAAGTGGATATGGCAGACGAGTTCGTATTGAAGAAATGCAAAGAAGAATTTCCTGATGCAACATACATTTCAGCCGACAAGGAGCAGAATCTGGAAGCTGTGAAGGAATTGATTTTCGATGCCCTTGATTTCATCCGTATATACCTGAAACCGCAGGGAGGACCTGCAGATATGGAAGAACCGCTTATAGTACGCAGAGGAGTTACAGTCGGAGATGTTTGTGACCACCTCCACCGTGATTTCAGGAAAAAGTTCAGGTATTCCCAGGTATGGGGCGATTCCGCAAAACACCCCGGTCAGAGAGCAGGCCTTGACCATGTGCTTGCTGACAAGGATCTGCTGACACTCATTATTGCAAAATGAGAAGACGGGCTGCATAACAAATAAGTATTATAATGCATTTATTCTGCTAGTCGCTTTAGTCCCGTAGGGTAGTGGTCAATCCTTTCGGCCTTTGGAGCCGAAGAC
>JAASSR010000089.1 GCA_021767785.1 Methanolobus sp. | reverse complement strand
GCTCTTGGAATCCTGGTTGCGGTTGTCAGTGCAAAGCTCATGCGCAGCACGATCCTTCGGGGCGAGGACACTCCGTTCATCATGGAACTCCCATCCTATAAGATACCAACACTCAAAGGGAGTGCTATTCACATGTGGGAACGAGGCAGGATCTATCTAAAAAAAGCCGGGACTATCATACTCATAGGTGTGGTAGCAGTATGGCTGCTTGCATCACTCCCTGTCCCCGGAAGTACCCATGCCTTTGCCTCAGAGGAAGTGTACGGCACCACGCAATCCGTAATAGGAGTTATCGGCCAGATAATGGAGCCACTTGTAGCTCCACTTGGATTTGACTGGAAGATCGCCGTAGCACTGATATTCGGTGTTGTTGCCAAGGAGATTGTAGTCGGGTCCATGGGCGTTCTCTATGGTGTCGGAGAAGACGAAGAAACTCTTTCGAACATACTTGCAGCCGGCGCAATGACACCCCTTGCAGGTCTGGGGCTGATGGTGTTTACCCTTCTGTACGTACCATGTTTTGCCTGCATAGGTGTTATAAAAAGAGAAACAGGATCGTGGAAATGGACATTATTCCAGCTTGCATACGGAACCACTCTTGCATGGATATTTGCATTCGTTATATACCAGGCTGGCAGCCAGATGGGACTGCTTGCCTGAATTGATAAAATGGAGGATGACATATGAAACGTAATTACAGAAATATAGAATTATCATTCTCAGCACTCGTTGGAGTGCTGTATGTTTTTTTCGGTCTTCTTCATATTGTGGAAGGACTTGGAATAGATACAGAACTGGCAGGATTGCTTTTCGTCCCCGGTGACATACCTGGAGGATTCTGTCTGGTTGTCATCGGTGCCGTATTCCTGAACGGATCCAGGGAAATGCTACAGGGAATTAACGCAGGGGTTTCTTTTCTTTACGTAGGAATACTTATGTCACTGGTATTTATGGCGGTCTATCTGCTTATAATGGGTGGAAATCTTCTTGATTCATTTATCGTTCCTGATGACTACGAAGGCTGGAGTATCATAGAAACTTTCAGACCCGGGATTTATCTTGGATTGCTCTCTATTGCAGGGATATTGTACTGGAAAGACAGTTTCTCCTTACATGAGATGCTTGTATTCAGGGAGGGAGCATAATGGTAGTCGGTTATAGATTCTTCCTGAAAAGGATTGCAGCCATGATGGATTCAAAAGAGAATCTTACGATCAGGACCATAGCAGACAGGCTTAACCTGCGGCACGATGAATTCAGGGATATTCTGAACATCATGGAAGAGAAAGGAGATATTGAATGTATCACTGAGAACACAACAGGATGCAGAGGAGGGTGCAAAAACTGTTCTAAGATATGTGCAGCACCTGAACTGTTTTCGCAGAACAGAAATATGAAATCTTATAGACTGACTGAAAAAGGAAGGGCAACCTGTAAAGGGTTGTCCTGATCTGCAGGCAACGAAGATTTTAAAAGCTACTATAACTCATATAAATTTCAAGAAAAAATGCCCATGGATCCATGAAAAACTATTTTTACCATCAGAAATTAGATTTTTAGAGTGGATGAGGAAAGGGTTCGTGTCAGTCTTAGCAGAGATCTGACACTTTTTGATATTACAATGATAGGAATTGCCGGTATGATAGGAGCTGGCATCTTCGCACTTACGGGTTTTGCTACCGGATTTGCAGGGCCGGCAGTACTACTTGCATTCCTTCTTAACGGAATTATAGCTACTTTCACCGGTCTTGCATATGCCGAACTTGGTGCGGCTCTCCCGGAAGCAGGTGGGGGCATCATATGGATCAAAGAAGCACTGGGAAATTACTTTGCCTTTTTTGCAGGATGGATCAACTGGATAGCACATGTAATTGCCTGTGCATTATATGCAGTTACATTCGGAGCATTTTTTTCAGAGTTCCTTGTGATGTTCATGGGTTTTGAGACAATTCCACAAGCCACTGTTATAAAAATATCAGCGGTCGGCATCGTTACCCTTATGGCCTATCTCAATTACCTGGGTGCGAAAGAAAGTGGCAGAATTGGTGGAATCGTTACTCTTTTTAAAATATTCATCCTTGTAGTCTTTGCAGGATTCGGAATATACAGGACACTCACACAACCCGATTGGATAGCCACATTTACCCTGAACCCTTCATTTATACCCAATGGTGTAACAGGCATAATTGTTGCCATGGGATTCACCTTCATCGCCTTTGAAGGATATGAAATAATAGTTCAGAGTGGTGAAGAGGTCAAGGATCCTGAAAGGAACATACCACTTGCAGTTATTATATCTCTCTGGGTAGCAGTGCTAATCTATATCCTCGTTGCATTTGCACTAATGGGCTCTATCAAGTCAGACATACCAAGCTGGATGTATCTGGGACAACTGGGAGAGTTCAGCATGATAAGGGTTGCCGACCAGATCATGCCATTAGGTGCTATCGTAATAATAACAGGCGGTCTGGTTTCAACCCTCAGTGCCATGAACGCAACAGTATATTCATCATCAAGGGTGGCGTTTGCTCTCGGAAGAATGGGACATCTGCCCGAATCTCTTTCAATGATCAACGAAAAGAACAGAACTCCTCATTTCGCAATTTTCTTCAGTTATATATTGATCGCTTTGATGGCACTTGCTCCGATTGAAGCCGTAGCTGCTGTTGCGGATGTAATGTTCATTATTCTTTTTGTGATGGTAAATTCCGTACTTATCATTTTGAGGTTTAGACGACCTGACATAAAAAGGACCTTCAAAATGCCTTTCGTACCCTATCTTCCTATCGTTGCGGTTATATCTCAGATTGCCATCGGTTATTTCCTCATAACAGAGATCGAACATGCAGCCTTCATTATAACTGTCACAATTTTATGGCTTGTCACAGGTTCTTTTATTTATTACTCATACTCACAAAATGAAATGAAGAAAAGGAGTTTACCCCGCAAAAGAAAGGTCTACGAAGAAAAACCACTGGAACTTGAAGGCTATAAGATACTTGTTCCTGTCAAAAATAAGGAAACTGCACCTAAACTTGCAAGACTGGCAGATTCCATTGCAAAAGCAAAGAATGCACATATTATTTTCCTGGAAGTAATAACTCTCCCGGAATCCACACCTCTTTATGCGGCACATGATTCACTGGAAATACAGAAGAAATTTATCAAAGACCTTGTAGAAAATGCAAGTGTTCCGGCAGGTGGAATCGTAAAGGTAGGCAGAAAAGCATCCGAGAACATACTTGACACCATTGAAGAAGAAAAACCGGATCTGGTTATTATGGGATGGAGAGGCAGGACGTTCAGAAGTGATTTCATCCTGGGAAGCACTATAGATATGATATTGTTGAAAGCCAGATGTGATGTTGCAATTGCACGTTTCAGAAAGGGAGAGGATAATCATATCAAAAAAGTCCTGCTTCCGACTGCCGGCGGACCACATTCTTTACTTGCTGCTGAACTTGCTCATGACATAGCAGGACAGGAAGATTCAATGATCACAATGCTCCATGTAGGTGAAACATCCGGGAATGAAGAGCAGGCAATACATTACTTCGAAGACATACAGGAGATCCTGCAAGACATCAGAACCACACAAAAGTTCCTTGTTTCCGGAAATGTCACAAAAACAATTGCATCAGAAGCAGATAAAAATGATATTATATTCATTGGTACCACCAACAGACCTTTCCTCAAGAATTTCCTGCTCGGGGTTTTTCCTGAAAAGATAATCAAACAGACAGATAAAACCGTAATAATGACCAGAAAATGGGTAAAAATAATGGATGTCCTGAAACAATGATGTCACAATAATCGATATTTTTGTAATTACTACTAACTCCGGCTCCTGTTGCCTAAATAAACATATTCCTGCTGTTTATTATTTAATATGCCAATAAGCTTTATATAGCATTAAGCATCACTAAACATTATTGTACAAAAATATACATTGATGCTTAAAAGGTGCTCAAATGAAGGACTATATAAAGAAAGTAAGTGAAAGGCAGGACCTCACGATCAAGGAAGCAGAGGATGCGATCACGAAGATATTTACAGAAGCAACTGACGCTCAGATCGCAGGTCTCCTTATGGGCCTTAAAATGAAAGGAGAAACTGCTGATGAGATAGCCGGTTTTGCCACAGGTATGAAGAAAGCCGCAAACACCATTGATCCGGAAGTTGAAGGTGTGCTTGTGGATGTAGTGGGAACCGGAGGTGACAAACACAACACGATCAATGTGTCAACTGTCTCTTCAATTATCACTGCTGCATCCGGTGTGCCCGTTGCAAAACACGGAAATCGTTCCATAACTTCCCTTTCGGGAAGTGCAGATGTACTGAAAGAGCTTGGGATCAAGGTTGATAAAACACCCGGAGAAGTAAAAGCATCTATTGAAAAAGATGGCATAGGTTTCATGTTCGCCCCGATATTCCACCCTGCAATGAAAAGAGTGGCACCCATAAGACAGGAAATGGGAGTCAGAACACTATTCAATATTCTCGGACCTTTAACAAATCCTGCAAATTCCAGGGTACAGCTTGTTGGCGTTTACGACAAAAAGCTCTGTGAACCTTTCGCCCGGGTAATGAAAAAACTTGGAGTTCAAAAAGCAATGGTCGTCCACGGTGACGGCATGGATGAGATATCAAATATCTCAGAAACATATGTTGCTGAACTTAAAGAAGGCAATATCACCACCTATACGATCACACCCGAAGAACTGGGAATCAAAAGAGCAACTGCAAAAGATATCGTAGGAGGTACACCACAAGAGAATGCACGTGATATCCTTTACATACTCAAAGGCGAGAAGGGACCAAAAAGGGATCTAATTGTAATGAATTCAGCAGCAGCCCTGTATGTTGCAGGAAAAGCAGATTCCATCAAAGAAGCAATTCCCATTGTCGAAGATGTAATTGACAGCGGAAAAGCTATGCAGAAACTGATAGAATTCAGTGATAACAAGAATGTTCTCGGAGTTATAAATGAAACATTTCCCAAGAGTGAAGATATGCGGCATGAGGTCTGCTGAAGACATTGAACTGGCAGTCGGCTGCGGAGCAGATGCTGTAGGTTTTATCACAGAGGTACCTGTTAACACTCCGCGTAAACTTGATTCCGGAAATGCGGCAGAACTTGTAAAGTCCGTACCTTTCTTTGTAGACTCGGCACTTGTAATAATGCCGGAAAACGGACAACAAGCTCTGGAGCTCATAGAGAAGATAAAACCGGACGTCGTACAGCTTCACAATGACCTCAGTGCAGAAGAAATAGAAATAATTCGCAACTCTGCATATCAGAAGATAATAAAAACATTTGTCATCCCTGTTAAAAGCAAAGAACTGCCTTCTGAGATCGTAGCAGAGGTTGATGCACTCTATGATAATGATCTTATAGATGGCATTCTTCTGGATTCGGGTAAAGCAGGCAAAAGTGGTGGCACCGGAATAACTCATGACTGGTCCGTAAGCAAACAGGTCGTCGAGAATGTCGATGTGCCGGTAATACTTGCCGGTGGACTCAAACCGGAAAACATTAGGGATGCAATTAAAGAGGTCGGACCTTTTGCCGTGGACACTGCATCAGGTGTTGAGAAGGATGGAAAGAAAGATCCTGTAAAAGTACGCAGGTTCATAGAAGAAGCCAGGTGTATCAATGGTTGATTTTGATCTTAATAAAGAGGATTTTACATCCCTTGTTGAAAATTCGCAGAAGCCTGCCATCGTGCAGCTTATGACAAAAGTGGATAGTATTTGCACTCCATTGCAATTATATGCGACCCTGCAGAACGCGGGACATTCTTATCTCCTTGAATCCGTGGAAAAGGAAAAAAGACACGCAAGATATTCATTTGTTGGTTACGAGCCTGAGATGGTAGTTTCGATAAAAGACCGTTATCTTACCATCGAATGTCAGATGAACTCCGAGCTTACAAAACATATCTATGATAAGCTCAGATCAATGGGAAAAGTAGAATCCCTTATCGGGGGTAAGTTCAGGATAAAAATTGATGATGACGATGACGCCCTTGCAGCATTCAGGAAAATATATCCAACAAGTACCGATACTATCCTCCTGAACCAGAAGCGCTTTGACAGGCAGACCTTCCTCGGAGGTGCCATCGGTTACAACAGTTATGATCTTGTATATGATTCATGGCTGGACATTGATAAAAAACCGGACGCATACACACCAGACATGCATTTTGCCATAATGTCCAAGACCTTTGTCTTTGACCATATAACCAACGAGACATATATAGTCATCACACCTTTTGTGACAGAAATGAGCGATCTTAACGATGTTTACGAGCATGCTAATTCTGAAGCCCAGCTGATGGAAAGATCATTGCAAATGGCATCTGTAATAGGTATAAGCGAGGATATCCCGGCAACAGATTCCGACAAACCTGTTGCCAATGTGGGACAGGATATGTATGAGGAAGCTGTACGGAGATCAAAACAGCATATAATAGATGGAGATATATTCCAGGTGGTCATCTCCCGCAGATACACTGTAAAAATGAAACAAACACCCCTGCAACTCTACATAAGACTCAGGAACATAAATCCGAGTCCTTACATGTACATCTTCAATTTCAAGGACATCGGGATCGTTGGTGCAAGTCCTGAAACCCTTGTGACAGTATATGACAGGAAAGTCATCACAAATCCAATAGCAGGTACCTGTCCCAGGGGGAAAGACGACAAAGAGGACGATATGCTTGCCGGGGAAATGCTCAATGATGAAAAAGAGCGTGCGGAGCATGTTATGCTTGTTGATCTTGGCCGCAATGACGTCAGGATGGTCTCCAGAGGCGGAACTGTTAAAGTAGATGACCTCATGAGCGTGGTGAAATACTCGCACCTGCAACATATTGAAAGTACCGTGAGCGGTGAACTGAGAGATGAATGTGATCAGTTCGATGCAACGCGTGCCATATTCCCTGCAGGTACACTATCCGGTGCACCCAAGATAAGAGCAATGGAGATTATCGACGATCTTGAACCAGAGGCCAGGGGGATATACGGAGGTGGTGTGGGTTATTATTCATGGAACGGTGATGCAGACTTTGCAATTGTTATCAGAACAGTGCTTATTAAGAACAACACAGCCTATGTGCAGGCCGGAGCAGGCATCGTGGCTGACTCGGATCCGACATACGAATACAATGAGACCGAAAGGAAAATGGCTGCAATGATAAAGGCGATAGGAGGCAAGCAATGAAAATATTGTTCATAAACAACAAGGATTCTTTTGTCTGGAATCTTGTGGACTTTGTTTCCATATACGAGCCTGACACAAAGGTCGTCCCTAATACAATCTCCCTTGAAGAGGTAAAAGATATCCATCCGGACGCCATTATAATTTCACCCGGCCCGGGCACCCCTCATAAAACAGAGGATATAGGAACATCCATTGATATTATCAGATATTTCGGCTCAAAAATTCCTATACTCGGAGTATGTCTCGGACATCAGGCCATCAATGCTGCTTTCGGCGGGACCATAGGACATACAAAGGGTGGTCCCATTCATGGTAAGACATCTGACATTATCCACGAAGGATCCCCTCTTTTCAAAGGTATTGAAGGTGAATTCAAAGGCGGGAGGTACCATTCCCTTGCAATTGAAGAGCTGGCCGGGGACCTCAGGATTACTGCAAAAACAGAAGATGGGATCATCATGGCAATTGAGCATAAAAAGTATCCTGTCTACGGTGTTCAGTTCCATCCGGAATCGATACTTACCCATGAAGGACTCTGGATAATCAAGAATTTTCTGATGATCGCGGAGGGTATACACAAGAATTAAGCACTTGCAGGCTTATTGTTAACCATGATCATAGGTATTACCGGAACACCTGGAACAGGAAAAACAGCTGTAACGAAACTGTTTGAAAAAGACCCCTTTTATCAGGTTATCCACCTCAACGAACTTATCCAGAAAGAAAAGCTCTATTCAGAGGTGGATACCGAAAGGGATTGTGTTGTTGCTGATATGGAACTGACATACAAAAGGGTCATGGAGCTTCAGGATGAATTTTATCCCGTGACCATTATTGACAGTCACCTTTCACACCACATTTCTGACATTGTGATCGTGCTCAGAACATCGCCTGCAATACTGAAAACAAGACTTGAAAAAAGGAAGTATTCAGTTGATAAAGTACGTGAGAATCTCGAAGCAGAAGCCCTGGACATCATCTTGGCGGAAGCGGTGGACTGGTGCGAGAAGGTCTTTGAACTCGATACGACAGGAAGAACTGTGGAAGGAACCCTTAAGGATATCGAGAGAATAATAAAAGGACTTAAAAATAGTGATACTGCAGAGCTAGAAAAGGAGTACAGACCTGGTTCTGTGGACTGGAGCGATTATCTTTTTTAAAAGAAGGAACTCTACGTATTAGTTCTTAGAGTTTTTCCGTTGAGCATATTCAGGACAGGTTGGCAATTTCATCAAGAAGGTGCTGCCTTTGCCGTATTTACTTTTCACTGAAACAATGCCATTATGCATTTTTGCATATTGTCTGGCGAGCATAAGACCAAGACCAACACCTCCGTGTTTGCGGCTTGTTGAACCATCAGCCTGTACGAATGGCTCAAATATCCTTTCAAAATCATCTTCCTTTATACCTATCCCTGTATCTGAGACGGATATGAGGATATTTCCATTATCTTCTTTTGCAGATATTAAAATACTACCACCCTCATATGTGAACTTCAGAGAATTTTCCACCAGATTGTAGAGTATCTCTGTTACCTTGTTCGCATCTGC
>JAASSR010000088.1 GCA_021767785.1 Methanolobus sp. | reverse complement strand
ATGAGACATAGGCCACAGTTCTTTCTTCAAGTTCCTTTATTGATGGTTCTTTCATGATTTCCAAACTTATCACCAAACCTTATTTTAATATTATATTCTGCATCTACAGTATTAAACTTCATGCTATGTAAGATGAAAGTAATAATCATCATTTGCTGAGAAAAATTCAGTGCCCGGTTGAACAAAATATTAAAAAAGAAAAGAACTGGTCAGTCAACAAAAATGTTAATTAACCGTTTTAAAAAAAAAAGAAATACATTATTCTCCTTTAAAACATCTGTCAATATGTTCCTGTGAAGCAGGTTCTGTCATAAGGCTCACAACAATTGCCACCACAAAAGCCAGCGGTGTGGCAACGAGTATGGGGTCTACAACCGTCCATGTACCTGTCAGCAGAGTATCGACTCCAAAGAGTGCCTGGCTGATCCCAAGTGCGGCCGCTTCTTTTGCATGAACAAATGTAAGCCAGAAAAGGCTGCCAAAAGTACCTACCAGAAGGCTTGCAATGGCTCCTTCCCGTGTCATGCGTTTCCAGAATATAGCTCCTGTGTACATGGGGAGGAAAGCTGCAGCACAAAGGCCGAAGAAGATCGCTGTTGCCCTTGCTATGATTCCCGGTGGAAGTATGTATGCGAGTATCACGCTGACAATTATTGTTGCGGCAATGGCTAATCTGGTAATGGTTATGGTCTTTCCGATTCTGCCTTTCATTATGAACTCACGATAAAAGTCATGTCCAAAAGACGTTCCCATAGCATGGAACTGGGAACTTAGTGTTGACATTGCTGCAGCCAGCAGGGTGAGCAGGAAAAAGACCACGAAATAATCGGGCATTGCACTGTTGATATATTCAGGCATTATCTTGTCGATATTACCGCCAGCAACTTCAAGGGATATCATTCCTTTTGTTTCGAGGAAATACACATTAGAGAGTGCACCCACTATATATGCCACTCCTGCCATCATGAAGATGAAAGGTCCGCCTGAAAGGACTGCTCTTTTAAGGGAACGTGTGCTTTTTACAGTCATAAAGCGTACAGCAAGTTGGGGCTGGGCAAGCACCCCGATGCCAACACCAAGTATGATTGTTGATACAAGCGTCCACCAGGTGGGAGAACCGAATTCCGGCATAGTTGTCCATCCGGTATGTCCGATAGCTGCGAAATTTTCGGGAACAAGATGTGCCATGTTGGTAAGTGCCTGATGGGCTTCAGTGATCCCTCCAAGCTTTACATAAGTGAGCACGAGCAATATTCCCATTCCTGCAAACATCAAAATCCCCTGAAGGGCATCAGTGTACATTATGGCAATAAGTCCTCCGGTAATTACATAAGCAGCAACTATTATGGCCAGTATAAGGACAGCTAGATCATATTCTATATTGAGGGCTGTTTCCATAAAACGTGCTCCTCCAATGAGCACACTGCCTGCATAAAGTGGCATGAAGATAGTTATCAGAGCACCGGTGAGACCCTGAATGAACTTAGACTGGAATCTTCGTCCTATCAGCTCAGGGAATGTCACAGCTTTTAGATTGACACCCATGCGTCTTGTTCTGGAGCCGAATATTACAAAGGCAATAAAGATACCCACGAATATATTCATGAAGACCAGCCACAGTATTCCAAGGCCAAAGGCTCCGGCATACCCCCCAAATCCTATTATAGCGGATGTGCTGATGAATGTAGCTCCATAAGAGAATGCAAGCACAAAAGGATTGATCTTCCTTCCTGCCAGCATATAATCGTCTGTATTCTTTGTTTTCTTGTACCCTATCCATCCGAGATAGAAAACAACCATCATATAGGCAAGCACGGCTATTCCGAGAACAGGAGTACTGACAGCCATCAGTAATCCTCCTCTTCATCATTCCAGTGTACAATTCCATAGATCATACATCCGATTGCACTTACAAAACATAATATGTAAGCAATCCATATTTGCGGATCCGTTATTCCTAGCATTTTTAGTATCTCCAGTAGTGATAATGCTAGCTGTTAACATGGAACGTACTTTAACTTTTCTATTTTTTACTGCACTGTTACTTGTTCAGGATTTAACTCTTGTATGAGCAGGTTTCTTGTTGGCATAAGTTATAAATAAAAACATATTCATAGTAGATTATGTGTTAAAAACATAAATGTAAGTAACACAACTACACAAACACTACAATCTCTCCTGAAAGTTTACCTCTTTGATGGCAGAGAAAAATGAAAAACCTGTTTTTATGGCGGGTGGGAAACACCCGCTCCTCCTTTGTTGAAATCAATTTATTTTTGCAGTTATAAAGACAGCTCTGCTGATCTGTTGTGTCTCTACCGAAAAGCCCGCCATTTCAAAGTGATCCACCCAGTCCTGTATGCCTCTTTCAGTTCCATGATGGTGATCTAGTGGCTCCACTGCCAAAACCTTCCCGTCACCTGAAAGCACTCTTTTTACCTCTGAGAGTGCCTTTGGTATGTCATTAAGGTGATGGAGCATAAAGAAACAGGTTACACTATCGTAACTTTCATCTTTAAAGGGAAGCTCATAGACACTTGCAGTCTTAAACAATAAATTTTCAATGCCATATGCAATAGCATTTAGACGGCATTGTTCCATTGTTCTTTCAAGGAGATCGATACCTGTTACCTTTGCTTCAGGATTCATTCGTGCCATCTGCATTGACTGACTTCCCATGCCACATCCCACATCAAGTATTCTTTTACCATTGACCTGCGGGAGTGCCGTATCCATGGTCTGTTTTTTGAGTACCTCCATTCCGGCCGGAGGATAATCAGCATCCTTTTTATCGAAAGAAGTGTAAGGCAATATTCCATATACAGGTGATCCATTCTCTGCAAACAGCCCTTTGAAATATACCTTACTACCTGTGACCTTTATCAGCTCTGCAACCGAGACACCTGCATTTCTGCAGAACCTTTTATTCCACTCATCTCTTTTTTCAGAAAACTCCATCTTCAGCGGGTCATGGACAATGATATAATGTGAATATTCATCGAAAAGTATCTCATCGGGAGTGACCTTATCCATTTCCACGATGCTTACACTCTCTTTCCAGAGTGCAAGTAGTTCCATTGTCTTTTCATCTGCAAAATTTGTTACTTTTCCTATGGATCTGAGTGACATATGCTGAAATTGTATTTTTCAGTTATACTTCTAGTGGTATCTGTACGATTTTTAATGAAGAAAATATATCTAATTGGATGGACAGATTCTTTCAAGACCGTATGAATCAATAAAAATCAATCATTTTTTGTATAGCATGTAAAATACTTGTTACAGATTGTACATCTTGAAGTGGATTTATATGTTGCTCCAAAATCAACTGGTTTTCCAGAAGTAACTGAAACACATACAATGCACTGTCCCAGAGGAATTGTTGCAAGACAATGGGTTCCACATCCCGGACACAATACATTTTCAATTATCATGTATAATTCCTTTCTAGCTAGCTTTAAAAAAATTTAATTATTGTTCTTATATATGTCAGACAGATACCGATCAAATGCAATTGACCGTTGCGCATCTGCCCTACATATAATATTCTGAAAAATAGATCTTAGTATCTTGCTGGTCTATGTTTCTGGAAACATTCCTTGCAGTACACAGGTCTGTCACCGGATGGCTTGAATGGTACTTCAGTCTCTTGTTTGCAGTCAGAGCATGTTGCCTTGTGCATTTCCCTTGGACCTCTGTTCGACTTAAAACCACTTTTGTTATTATATCCCATTTATTTATCTCCTTTATTTCTATATAGTTCGTGCAGTAGAACCGAGACTGAGAATTATCGCATGACCAATTTATTTTGTCTTAACTAAATAGCTCATTCTGATACGACTACTTCTAACTGTCAAGCAATTGTTGAAAGAAGCACTCAAAAATAGGGTAGTTCTTTATTAAATCGTTGAGCAATTGAACTACTCTCTTATACCACTCTGCGCTATAAATAACTGATGCTATCAATTCAGACTGCTAACAAAGATTTCTAATAAGAGTCAAAAGAGATTACTCAAATAGAAAAGGCCTTCTCATCTAAAAGCAGAAAGCTTCCCGGGAATAGTGTTGTAGCTCACGATGGTCTATTATATAGGCTCTTCAATGTCAGTTTCAGTGTTATAATTATAAATATTGACCTGATTGTTTATAGCTACCGGAGACATCAGACCCTGCACATTCATAACAAACTCGGTATCACTTGTTATGGAAATAACGCGATAACTGTCCTTTTCAACAAAATAGCGGATACTGTATTTGGTCAAACGTTCGTCCCCTTTAAGATCAAGACCAGCCTTTTCAGCTTCCAGAAGCAATGATCTATTTTCCGGAAATGCGGTGAGGATCAAATATTCATTTGTTCTTTCCATGCTCAGCTCAGTTGAATTTGATAAAAGTACGTTCGTTCTTGTCAGTTGATCGTAATTTTCCCATGTCTGATGGTTCAGTTTTTGCTTTTTCCATGTATCTCCATCGCTGGTGCTATAAACATGATCATCAGCTACTATCAGAGCCATAGAATCTTCCATGGATCGCATTTTTATCGACATCTTCCTGTTTTTGTAATCCACTGTTCCGTTCCCTCTGACAAGGGTGAACGATTCACCAAGCATTGAAATATTACTGTGGATTCCGAACTGATAGGAATCGATTCTTTTAGAAGCATCAATTACCCTTCCTGCAAGAGTATGAGCATCCTTTATTTCACGATTTTCAACATAATAAAGGGTAAAAAAGATCAAAATGCAGGTAATACCAAGGATAATAATTATCTGTCTGTCAGGTCCTTTTTCATCCGGCAATGGTGGTCACCTGCATTTTATCTAGCGACTTCTCTTCAGAACTATCAAACCTGCCAGTAAAACCATAATTCCCCCAACAGCCAGCCAGATCAAATAGCCGGCCGCTGGTGTGCTTTCGGGTAAAGGAATTTCCTGCATATCCGGATGCATTTCACTTTCTTCTGAGGTTTTTTCATCTTTTGAACCAGTGCCCTCTTCCTGAACAGATCTGAAAGCCACCAGCGGTTCTTCATCTTCTGAATCGATGATCCCGTCACCATCGGTGTCAGGGTTGAAGGGATCGGTTCCCATCCTGTACTCTACAACATTAAACAGCCCGTCACCATCAGAATCTATCGGAGCATTATCTTCAGGTTTGACAGTTTCTCCGGCAAGGGTAAAACCTGAGAGGTGTGAAACCCTGGCCCATACATAACCTTCGTATTTCTCACCATATATTTTTACATTGGTGGTATCTACTCCCATATTCGAGAGTTTCTTCCATCTGTTACTGTTTTCTTTCAGATAATAGATGCACAGTGTCTCCTCATCTATATCCGTGCTATCAGATATATCGCCATCTTTGTTCCTGTCAAGCTCACCGGCACGGTAGTAGATCTTCAGTAAAGTACCGTTGATATTACTGATACTGGTGTTCTCCACATTTTCACTCACTGTAATTTCAAGATACTTCCCAATGGAAGCTTCCCCTGGCACAAGTCCTGAGCCTGGAGACAATTGAATCCTCGCTGAACCGGAGCGTTTCATCTTTATCCATGGTGTGACGTTGTTATCAAGAACAACACCGATTGTTGAATCAGTTCTTTTGATCGAATCGGCGGATCCCACTACAAAGAGATCCCTGGGTGCCCTGTATTCTATCAGTATCGAATTTTCTGAAGTAGTGACCTCTTTACTCCTGAAAGCATCCAGTATCCTGCAATGATCATACATATATGGCTCAGAAAGCATGACAACCGTCTGAGTGCTGTTCCATACACCATACCTGACAGCTATTCTGTCATAAACAGAATCGATCATATTATTGAGTGTATCTTCATCGTCCATGAGCAAGTTGTAGGTTATATTGCCTGCTGTTCCATTCACTTTTTCCGGTCTTCCAAGCAGGAGTATATATGGTTCATCGGAATGATTGGCCAAAAGATCATCTGCAGAATAAATGCTTATATTTGTATAATCGCTCAAAGTATTCAGTAGTTCTTCATTATCCTCATCCGGATCATATACCACTGCAATGTTCTTTACATTGGTTAGAACCGAATCCATATCCTGCGAATCATTCAGATTATCGTTATCAGTGTCTTCAATTAATGGGTTTGTAGCAAGGAAGATCTCCTGCGAGTCATTGTATCCGTCGTTATCAGTATCTGCTGATAGCGGATCGGTATCCTTTTCCAGCTCATCAGGGTCGCTCAATCCGTCGCCGTCGGTATCCTTCTGTAAAGGATCAGTACCTGTACCATATACTTCATCCCCGTCAGACATTCCGTCCTTATCGGTATCCGGCTCAAGAGGATCCGTGAGATAATCATGATATTCGAAGTAATCGAAAAGTCCGTCATCATCTGAATCCGGTTTAAGTGGGTTCGAACCGAACATTATTTCTTCATGATCTGTCAATCCGTCATTATCAGTATCTGTCTTCAACGGATTGGATGAAATAGTAAACTCAGCCAGGTCATCCAGTCCGTCATAATCCGTGTCTTTCAGGAGTGGACTGCTTCCGAAATATACCTCTGTACTGTCATCCAGTCCGTCCCCGTCAGTATCATAATTAGTGAGGTTTGTACCAATATTGTATTCTGTATAGTCATTAAGGCCGTCGCCATCTGTGTCTGAGTTCCGCGGATCTGAGCTGATACTCATTGTAAGATAGCATTCAGTGTGATCGTCCAGTCCGTCAAAATCACTGTCTTTAAATCGCGGATCACTTGTGACGTCAATTGTTTGTGTACCTGATGAAGTGGTGATTACCACAGACCAGCCTATTTCTTCATTTGCATCTATAAGACCGTCCTTATCTTCATCAGCTCCGGAACTTATCCAGCCCTTTTCTCTGGCAGGATAATCGGTTGTGTCAATCACACCTATTATTTCTCTGTCCTCTTCAGGAGGTGCCGGATTAGATATATTCCATGTCTGGTAGAAGCGCAATTCAAAGATGTCCGTTGCATTCGGAGCACTGAAGTTCAGATTTACGGATCCGTAGGTCTCATTGTCAATGGAAGGCGTACCGTTATATATTTCCTCATGCATGGTGGTATTGTCAAGACTTACGAAAAGCCGGCATTCTGAAGCTTCTCCTGTGGAGTTCTTTTTTCCGATCAATGTGTAATCGATAACTGCTGTGATATTTGTTCCCGAACCGGTCTTTATGTTGCTGCCCATACCGTTCAGATCAACGTTACTGACATAGGCCTTCGCTGTGAAGTTCATATCATCAATGTCCGGAATACCATTACCATTAGTATCTTTTGAGCGGGGGTTCAGTCCTTTGAGGAATTCATTCAGGTCTGTCAGACCATCATCATCGGTATCATTCATAAGAGGGCTCGACCAGACGTGTTGTGTATAGGTCTCATCATAGAATTCGAATTCTATATTCCATCCTCGATGTTCTTCAAAGTCATTCAGTCCATCTTTGTCGCTATCCCATTCGAGAGGATCGTAATCATAGCGTATTTCAAGTCCGTCCTCGAGCCCGTCCCCGTCAGTATCCCTGTTAACAGGTATGGTTCCAAAATCTATTTCATATCCGTCGGAAAGTCCATCGTTGTCGGTGTCCCACCTGAGCTGGCTGGTACCGTTGAGCAGTTCATCCGGATTGAGGACATCGTCTCCGTCGATATCATTGGATGAAATGGCTGTCCACTGTGAAAAATTTGCTATATTGCCGGGCATCACATCAAAGTAGAGCGTGGAAGGATCAGAATCAGAAGTGCCTGTATTGCTTTTCTGGCTGCAGTGCCATCCAAAGAGCCACCAGCATTTATCATAATATACCCTGTAGTCCGTTCTCAGCCAGAATTTGAACGGGAAATTAATGGCAGCTTCAGGCTGAACACGGAGATCGGCCAGATATTGCGTTTCTTTTCTCTGTAAATTGTTATGATATGTGGTTATACCTTCAGTAGTTGAACTATCACCGGCGAGTGTGTATGAAGAGCTGTACTGATAATGCGGACGGATATAACTATTCTGCAGGTTTGCAAACGACCCTCGTGATGTTCTTGTAATAATGCCTTTGAACTCGCTTTCCAGTTCTATACTGTCACCTTCTGTCAGGCCGTTATTCTCATTATCCCCGATGTTTACAGAAGTGTCAAGTAATTTCAGGTCAGCTTCCGTTTTTACCCTTACATCAGTGAAAAGACCGATAAGCCATTCAAAAAACATTTGTGACCAGCCTTTTCCGAATATCCAGCCGAAGATCAGGTCCGACAGGGCAACGATGGCTGCAATAGCCCATCCTATTACAGGTATTAAGGTCAGGGCCCACAGGGCAACAGCATATAGTACCATCAGAGTGGCATACAGGGTCCCAACGAATATACCGTATCCTGACCAGCCTTCACTGGCTGCTATCGACCAGAATGCATAGAAAGCGATCACACCCACAACAACCCATGCAATTGCTGAAATCACGCTGGACAATCTGTTGACAGCACCCAGAAAACCATTGCGGATATTGGATACCGATTCGCTCATAGCCTTCATGAGTTTCCATCCTGTCTGACCGGCAATAGGTGCAAGGGGTTCAAGTTTGATGAAAGCGATATAAGAGTAGACAGCTCTGACCCCTATAATGAGGGAACAGATGGTCCCCAATCCGGATATGCCATAATTGTTGATAATATCAAGGACCTGATTACTTTCAGGAGCACTGAACTCTTTCTGCACCGTACCGATTCTGGCAACCGTTGATTCACCTGTATCCCAGGCTATTATGAGATTCATCATAGTGGCAAGTGTTTTCTCATCAAGACCCCT
>JAASSR010000087.1 GCA_021767785.1 Methanolobus sp. | reverse complement strand
CTTGTGAAGAAATTTGCAGCAAATGCTGCGGAACATATAGCAAAAAGCAATTTTTCTGCTCTTGAATGGGCTGCACAGGAATCTGAAATAAAGATGGCAAAAAGACTTGAACAAACAAGGATAGTTGCAACAATCTCACCCATGATAGGTCTCATGGGTACTCTGATACCTCTCGGACCTGCACTCATTGGTCTTTCACAGGGAGATATTGAAGAACTGGCTAACAACCTGATGATAGCCTTTGCAACAACCGTGATCGGATTGTTTGCAGGCAGTATAGGATATGTTCTCACCCAGATAAGGAAAAGATGGTACTGGGAGGATATGGCCGACATTGATTATATCCTCGATAGTCTGGAGGCAGAAGAGTGAGACGAAACAGGAATGACCGCAGAAGACAGATATACGAGAACGAGGAACAAAATCTGCTAACCGGAGTGGCAAATCTTTTTGATATCGCAATGGTATTCTCTGTAGCACTTCTTATCGCACTCATTATGTCTTATCAGCTTCCGGAACTGCTTAGTCCCACCGACAACATCACCATTGTAAAAAATCCCGGTGAGAAAAATATGGAAATGATAATTAAAGAAGCCGGTGAACCGATCAAAGTGCTTGACATGACCCCAAACAAAGGTACAGGTACTGGCGAATATCTGGGTTCAGCTTACAGGTTACCTGATGGTACTATTGTGTATGTTCCCAATGAGGAAAGTGAACTACCCGGAGCTAATATCTTAAAAGATTGAAATAGTTAAACAGCAGTCAATTATTACAGCTTTTCTTTTTTTTAATGGAGAAGTTGCAGCAATCATTTCCTCGCGGTACTGAAACCTATCAGTGAATAAGGAAGACAATGTCTTGTTATTGACGAAAAAAGACCTGACAATGCAATCAGTGCAATTATCCAGCGCCAGATGCCCGGACCTATAAGATCCAGTGCCAGGACCGTTATTGCCAGTGATCCTAACAAAGCACGCAACATAAGATCAAAACCGCCTACATTCTCCTGAAGGAACATTTCCTTTATATCCATATTTTTTCACTCCCGAATTTGATTCTAATACAACTGATCGACGATTATTCTTTTAAAATGAATTAATACTTTAAATATGTAAGAAATAGAATAAAAGCGATGCCCTGTTTAGATAATGTGGCTATAACCCGGACATGTCATTTCTTTCCAAAATAGAATATTCCCAGTCCACTCCAGAACAGCATAAGCACAGTCGCCAGTATGAGTATAGGTACAGGTCCGAAATAGAAAATAAGTGGAACAGAAGCTGCTGTAAATATTCCGCCACCAACAACCGGTTCGAACAATAATTGTTTATATCCGAAACCTTCCAGAGCCGGTGATCTGTTCGGAGGGTCGGCTATCCTCATTAATAGAAGTCCGCTGGCGGTCATACCCATAGATTGTCCGAAATTGCCTATGCTTCTTTCGAACCAGTAGGAAGGCATCATCTTCGGGCCCAGTAGCAGGAAAGCTACAAGATTCCAGACGATACCGACAACTGCCAGAATAACGAATGGTAAAAAGTTGTCCCCGATCACTTTAAGGGAGAGTGTGGCTATAGCACTCGTTATTAAGATATCAAGTGCCAATCCCTGTATTCTCATCATGATATCCCGGTCAAGAGTATGATATCTGTCGAACCTGTCAAGGAAGAGTTGCAGTATGATACCACCTATCATTGCCAGAGGGAAGAGCGGGATGTGAGAAAGCAGATAAATCCCGGTTGTCTGACCCCAGGTTATTTCTTCGACCCATATCAGCCCTTGCAGTATCATATACCCTATGCCGATAGCTACACCCACATAAGCAAAGTGAAGGGAGAGTGGTTCTATTGATTCGGGTCTTGTGGTAATCTTCCCGGCAGACTCCCTGGAGTCAAAATCAATTATTCCTGTCTGGTAATTTTCATCAAGAGATATCTGGGATGCTTGTTCAAGTACTTCGGTTTTATCGGTCCTTATACCATAGTTAAGAAGAATAATACCAAGTATTACGCCAAAGAGAATACCAATGGTTGCAAGACCAAGTGCCAGGTCCGAAGCTTCTGAGAAACCGAATTCTTCAAAGGTTGCAGCCATACCTGCTGCAGTACCATGACCTCCTTCAAAGGAGATCTCAATAAGAGCACCTGCTGTAGGATCTATGCCAAAGAAAGGACTTAAAACAAGAATTGTCACAAGGATTCCGAATACATACTGACCCCATGCGATGGTCTGTCCGTGAGCTATCTGAGGGCCTGCCAGAAACCATATCTCCCTGATAGCAGGTATTTTCTTTCCAAGGAACAGCGTAGCAAATATTATGTTTATGAATATACCCGGTAAAGTTAACCAGACATCAAAAATTGCCTG
Source organism: Methanolobus sp. (assembly GCA_021767785.1). GTDB lineage: Archaea > Halobacteriota > Methanosarcinia > Methanosarcinales > Methanosarcinaceae > Methanolobus. The sequence goes on along the minus strand of JAASSR010000087.1, from coordinate 6,453 downwards.
AGGGAATAGTCCATCTGCGAAAAAAGACCCATAGTCCCCGGCAAAGGAGGCCAGATAGCCCATTACATCAGGTCCAAGGAATAGTGCCAGAAATCCGCCTATAAGTGAACTGGGAATAAACAATTTTTGAAGTGGAGGAGAAACAACTCTTATCCATTTTCCGATAAGCAATATGATTCCCAGTAAAAGGAAGCTCATTCCTATCATTGAAGCTGATGCCATATTATTCACTTTTCCTTTTTTTGTCCGGAGCTACCTGTAGCTAATCTGTATCTATCAAAGATGATATATTCAGATTATCAGAAAGCATATATAGAATTTTGGTACAGAGGGACACATGGATATTTCATTATATATAAACACTACAAATTAATTATAAAAAATAAAAATAGAGTTATTTTTGGCTATACGGATATCCTCGTCATGCATCTCAACCAATTTTCATGTCATATCTATTTTTTCATCAGGAAGGTGGAAATATTCTGAATTTAAGATTGATTTCAGACTTCACTTAATTCTGTTTCCAGTGATTCAAACTGAGCATGCAGTTCAGGAAGCAAATCCTGTACTTTATCGATATTACCGGATCTGGCCTCTATATCAATCTTTGCAGCTATGTTACTCAATGCCATTCCACCAATGTTTGCAGAGGAACCCTTTAATGAATGAGCAATATCCGAAACATTGGCTATATTCCCTTTTTCTGCCTCTTCTTTAAGCCGGTCTATCTCTTCAGGAGCTTGTTTCATAAATATTGTTATAATCTCCCTGGCCACGGCCTGATCACCCATCATATTATCCATGAACGAGCTTCTGTCAAATATCGGTAAGTCCTTCGAGGTTTGTGATCTACTTTCAGCTAAATTAGCTACCTCTTCCGTATCTCTTGCTTTTGCAGACCATTTATCCATCAGATCTGCAAGTGGTCCCAATGTAATTGGTTTTGATATGTAGTCATCCATTCCTGCTTCAAGACACTTTTCTTTATCACCCTTCATGGCATGTGCTGTCATAGCAATAATCGGTATATCATGGTCAAGAACCGAAGATCCAGGGTCTCTTATATTGCGACTTGCTTCAAAACCATCCATAACAGGCATCTGTATGTCCATCAAAACAAGATCATAATGGATATTCTCAAGAGTCTGCAATGCTTCCTTCCCATTGTTTGCAATATCTGCAGAAAAACCCAATTTTTGTAACATGTTCAGTGCAACTTTTTGATTTACAATGTTATCCTCGACTAGAAGTATTCTCATATCATCAACAGGTATTGGATCTGAATAATGAGCTTTTAGGTCTTCCTGGATTGCGTTGGTCTTTTCTCCAGGACTCAATATCAAAGCCAGCTCATTGCAGAGCTCAGATGGTCTCACAGGTTTCATGAGGCAGGCATCAAAAAGGGTTTTATGTTCCGATACTGGTTCATGATATTTTCCAAGAGAACTTAATAATACAAGAGCAGCCTCTTTGAGGTTCTTATCCGATCTTATCACACGTGCCAGAGCTTCTCCATCCATACCTGGCATCTGCATATCCAGTAAAACTACCTGAATGGGATCACCTGCTTCATAAGCCTTATTTAGAGCCTGAAGAGCCAGAGGACCATCTGGTGCCACTTCGACTTTCATGTTCCATGAAGTCATAAGTTTGGACAGGATCTCACGATTGGTATCATTATCATCTACTACAAGTACATGTATGCCATCTAATTCCGAACATAATTTGTTATCAGCTTTGTTTCCGGGGTGTTTTTTAAAGTTAAGTGTGAACCAGAACTCAGAACCTTGTCCTTCTTCACTTTCAAAACCAATCTCACCCCCCATTATATTTACGAGCTGTTTTGAAATTGCAAGTCCAAGCCCTGTACCTCCGTACTGACGGGTTGTTGAGGCATCTACCTGACTGAATTTGCTGAAAATAAGAGGCTTTTTTTCTTCAGCGATACCGATCCCGGTATCAGTTACAGAAAATCTTAACAAGACATTTGATTCACTTTCAGATTCAAGAGCCACATGTAAGGCTACTTCTCCTGTTTCGGTGAACTTTATCGCATTATATACAAGATTTATCAGTATTTGTTTTAATCTTGAAGGATCACTTCTGACAAAAGCAGGCACATCGGGTTCAGTTGAAAATATGAACTCCAGATCTTTGGAATGAGCTTTTAAGGCCAGTATTGAAGATAGATCCTCCAGCATATCATAAAGATCGAAATCTATTTCTTCAATCTCTAACTTACCAGCTTCTATCTTGGATATATCCAGTATATCATTGATCAGATCAATTAGTTCTTCACCGCTTTTTTGTACAATATCAACATAGTTTCTTTGCTCTTCGTTCAGATCAGTATCCAGAAGCAAATTGGTCATGCCAATTACACCGTTCATAGGTGTACGTATTTCATGTGACATATTGGCAAGGAATTCAGACTTTGCCTTGTTGGCATGTTCTGCTTCCAGTTTGGCATTTCTCAGATCAGTAATATCTACACCATACTCAACAACACCAATTATATCTTGATCATCATCTTTTATAGGGGATATTGATAATTGAAGCGCTTTACCTGTTCTGATCTCACGCAGATCGTCAGGACTTGTTTCATCAAATACAGCTTCTCCTGTTTCGATAACTTCAGGTATTTTACACCATGGACAGGGGAAATCATTTTGCATAAATACTTCATAACATTTTTTCCCAATAATTTCATCAGCAGAACTGTAGTCTGTCAGTTTTAATCGGAAATCCGCCTTGTTAAGAGTAATTATGTTGTAGTCAGTATCTACAACATTAAGGGTACCCGGCAGGATATCAATTATGGATTGCAGTAAAGTTTTGTTTTTCTTCAGCATTTCTTCTGCTTGCTTACGATCATTGATGTCAGCATGGGTACCGGACATTATCAGTGGTTTTCCATCTTTGTCCCACTCAGTGACCTTACCACGATCATGCACCCATACCCATTCTCCGTTTTTATGTCTCATCCGGACATCGCAATCATAGTATTCCAATTCCCCTGTAAAATGTCTCTCCAGAAGCTTTTCAGATCTTTTAAGGTCATCCGGATGAGCAAGCTTATTCCATGTCTGTATACTGACCGGGGAAAGTTCTTCCAGCGTGTATCCTGCGATCTGTGCCCAGCGTTCATTGAACGATACTTCTCCTTTTTGTACGTTCCATTCCCATGTACCAACATTTGTACCTTCGATGACATTTGCAAGGCGCTGACGTTCTTCAAGGATCTGTTTCTCTGCATTTTTGCTTTCGGTTATGTCAGTATGGGAACCTGCCATACGATATGCTATTCCATTTTCATCCCTGAGAGCTGCACCCCTTGCAAGTATCCAGATATAATTTCCTTCCTTGTGTCTGAAGCGGAATTCGATATTAAAGTCAGATATTTCACCATTAAGATATTTATCCACATATTCCATAACCCGGGGTTTATCATCAGGATGTAATAGCTCTTCAAAGGTTGAAAATTTATTTGGAAGCTCAGAGTCTTCATAACCTATCATCTCTTTCCATCTCTTTGAGAGATAAAGGTCATTGGTTCTCAGATCCCAGTCCCATATACCATCCTGAGAACCATTCACAGCAAGCATGAATTGTTCCTGGCTTTTTTCCAGTTCATCTGCATATCCCTGAAGTTTTTGCTCTGCTAGTTTACGTTCTGTAATATTTATATGAGAAATTACAACTTTCCGGGGAAAAGCTTCATCAGCTTCAAACGGATGAACACGTCCTATAAACCATCTTTCTTGTTCAGGAGAATGACATGGGTATTCAAGCTCGAAACTTTCACTTCTCCCCATCATTACATCTTCAATACCTATGGAGAATTTCAATGCTGTACCTGAACCTTCGTTGATGGCATTTTTTGTAGCTTCAATATAATTCGTGCCTTCTCCAACTTTTTCAGGATCTGTCGAGTTTTCAATTGCAAAATCGTCCCATGATTTATTGGTTTTGATTATATCCCCTGTCTCATTCAGCACGCAGATGTTTGCATCCAGAGCATCCAGAGTTGACTGATTAAGTGAATTCAACTCTTTTATCAGCTGGTCAGTATGCCATTTATCAGTAATATCATGACCTACCCCTACAAGTCCTATAAGTTCTCCTGATGAACTACTCAAAGGTGCTTTGACGGTGTCAAGCAAAACTTTTTCTCCGTCGGGATAATCAACCCACTCTTCATTATTTCTTGCTTTGCCTTCCTTCATCATGAGCCTGTCGTTCATTCTGAAGAAATCAGCCACTTCTTTACTGAAAAGATCATAATCCGTCTTTCCTATGATCTTATCCCGGCTAAGACCTACGAATTTTGAAAATTCTGGGTTGCATCCAAGATATACTCCATCAAGATCTTTAAAGAATATCATATCCGGTATGGAGTCAAGAAGACTTTTTAAAAGAGAGCTTTCTTTTTCAAGTTTTTCTTCCGCCAGCTTTCTATTAGTTATATCCCTTGCAGCAGCATATATCAAACCATCTATTGGAGCAGAACGCCATTCTATCCACTTATATGATCCATCCTTGGCCAGATATCGATTCTCAAAATTATTAATATGTTCCTTAGATTCCATTTTAGATATTGCCTGAAGAGTATCGTTTAGATCATCAGGGTGAACAAAGTCAAGGAACATGCGACCTTCAAGCTCATCAATAGAATATCCAAGTACTCTTTCCCATTCAGGATTCAGCCTAATGAACTTGCCTTTCAGATCAGCAATGCAGAGCAGATCCAGACTGGAAGTAAAATAGCGTTCCAATTCCTCATTTTTCTTTTGTATTTCTTCCCGGGTCTGTTTACGTTCTGTGATATCGCGTACTGCGGCTACCCTGACCTGAGATCCGCCGTGCATAAAATTGTAAGCTTCAATTTCAACCGGAATTATACTACCATCTTTTTTTACAACACGCACTTCATAGGGTTTTGCCGTACTTTTAGCCATCTGACTCTTAATAATATCGATATCATCAGGAGGGAATAATAAGCTCAATAGATCTCTGCCCAAAAGTTCTTCCTTTGAGTAACCTGTAATCCTGCTTATAGAGTCATTTACTTCAAGAGCAGTACCATTATCATGAATAACAATACCTTCAAAACTGACGTCTGAAAGTAAACGGTATTTTTCCTGATTCTGGGCAAGTTCCTGTTCCATTGATTTACGTTCTGTTATATCTCTGGCTATACCCTCCAGTGCAATTAAATTACCCTGATCATCATAAAGGAAAACATTTTTTTGCTCAGTCCAGATAATTGTGCCGTCTTTTTTTTGCCATCGTATTGTCGTTGCTTTTCTATCCTTTACTGGTCTTGTTTGCATGTCTTCAAGCAAGTGACGATCTTCAGGGAGAACAAGCTTAAAACCAAGATCAGGATCTTCATAATGTTCCTGCGGAGTATAGCCTGTGATCTCAGTGGCAGCCGGGCTTACGTATGTGAAGCCCCTTTTCGGAGCAAATTCATATCGATATATCAGATCATTAGCATTTTCAGCCAACCTTCTGAAACGTTGTTCACTTTCCTGTAGATCTTTCTCTATTCTCTTTTGATCAGTTATATCCTGAAAGACAGTGGCAAAAGTCCCCTCATCAACCCGATATGCACTTATATCATAATATTTATTCAGGGCTTTAGAATAATTTTCAAAACATATTGGATTACCTGTACGTACAACTTCCCCATATATTTCAATAATAGATGTAGTTTCAATGCCCGGAATAACTTCAGTTGCACGCCTTCCGAGAACATCCATTCTTTTTAGACCGGTATGTTTCTCAAATGCTTCATTAGCTTCCAGGAAAACATAATCAACTGGTTTTCCACCCTCATCAAGTATGATCTTATGGATAGCTACAGCACTAATGGCATTTTCAAACAGACCCCTGTATTTTTCTTCACTCTCTTTCAGTGCCTCCTCAGCACCGATATGACCTATGATGTTCCATACTGAATCCATGAGCAAAGAAAGCTGGAGACTATCATTCTCAGTGTAATCTGTTTCTTTATTTGCAAGGCCTATAACAGCAACAATTTTATTGTTTCGGAAGACAGGGACTGTCATATAATTTTTGAGATCGACATGTCCTTCAGGAAAACCTTTTTTTAATGGATCTGAGACATGAAAATCATTTACTATTATAGTTTCACGCTTTTTGATCGTTTCTCCCCAGAGACCTGTATTTTCAAGCTTATAAACTTTCTGAGGGGTGGAAATACCACAATCTTTCATAAATTCTCTGGAAAATGTTTTTAGAGTTAATTCTTTTTTCTTCTCACTATAAGAAAATATATACCCGATTTTACTTTCAGTTAACTTGATAGCTTCATTAAGCGAAAAATCCAGGAAATCCTGAATAGAACTATGGTTCGATTGCAGTATATCTATGATGCTCTTTAATCTTACCTCACCGATTCGCATTTCTTCTTCGATCTTTTTTGCT
>JAASSR010000086.1 GCA_021767785.1 Methanolobus sp. | reverse complement strand
CTGTCACTTGCAAATGTAGGTAATAACGAGGCTTACTCTGTCAAGGTTTCGATACCGGAGCAGGATAATTTTCAGGCCACAGGAAGTACTTCTACGATCGTAGGAAATCTTGAGAAGGGTGACTATACAATAACTTCATTCTCTATCTCACAGATAAATTCAATGCCTTCAGGGGATTCGGAAGCCTCTTCAGGTATAGCTCAGGCCGAACCTTCTGTAATGACCGAAGAGGATATGGAAGCAATTCAGGAAGATATGGAAGCTAAAAGTAAGCTTCTTGTTACCATAGAATACACAGATTCCGCAGGGCAGAGACACTTGGTTGAAAAAGCTGTTCAGATAGAAGAACTGACAGGTGGCACAATAGCAGCAGATGGAAAGGCTGGCGGACCGGGAGCTCAGAGCTCATCATCTAACAGTTATCTTCTATACGGCGCCATGGTTCTGGTTATCATAGTTGCAGGCTTCAATTACAGGAAGAAGAAAATGCTCAGGGAAGGTAACTACGTACCACTCAATGTAGAGCTCAGGAATATCAAAAATAAGATTCTGAGGAAGGAAAATAAATGAGACGAAGTACCTATCTGAAGCTTGCTGCAAATATCCTGGTTCACAGTAAGATCAGAAGCTGGCTCACTATAATAGGTATCGTCATAGGTGTAGGATCAGTGGTTACCATTATGGCACTCAGTGACAGCATGGCTGCTGATATGGAAGAACGAATTGCTGACATGGACCTTACATTATTGCAGGTCACCCCCGGTTACACCAGGGCCATGTCATCATTTGGTCCGCCAGGAGGTGGTGACAGCTCATCCTCAGATGCTGAATTGACTGACAAGGATATAATGGCCATTAAACTGGTGGAAAATATAGACTATATCTATGGTCAGATAGCCGGTAGTGGTCTGGAAGTATACTTCATGGGCGAAACTGCTGATCTCTCTGTTACTGGTGTTGATCCGCAGGTCTGGCAATATACCGTAAGTTATGAACTGGAGTCAGGCAGGTTGCTTGAAGCTACTGACAACAATGTTGTGGTCATTGGTTACAGAATAGCCCATGAGATGTATGATCAGAAAATAGGTCTGAACCGTATACTTACCATTGAAGGCAAATCCTACAGGGTAGTGGGTATACTGGCAGAAGGTGAAAGTGACCGTTCTATCATCATGCCTATAGATTCAGCAGTTGGAATTATAGCTGATGCTGAGCAGGATGTCTATGATACCATCGTTGTTAAGGTCGATGATGTTGACAACGTTGAGACTGTTGTAGACGAGATCGAAGAGAAACTCATGATCTCCAGACATGTTATGACTGACGATGATCGTGATTTCACAGTTTCGGATTCGTTGTCACAGGCAGAATCTTTCAGTGAGATGATGTCGTCGTTCACAATATTCCTGGGGGCCATAGCAGGTGTATCACTTGTTGTAGGTTCAGTAGGTATTGCAAATACGATGTTCACATCTGTGCTGGAAAAGACAAAGGAGATCGGTACTATGAAGGCCGTCGGTGCCAAAAATCGGGATATTCTCATGATTTTCCTGTTCAATTCAGCACTGGTGGGTTTTGTAGGAGGTGTACTCGGTATATTACTGAGTCTCGTACTGACATCCCTGATGCCGTATCTGGGAATTACAATGATGCGTTCATCCCTGGGTATGACCGTTGCTCCGGACCTGATGATGATAGGTATTTCCATTGCAGTGGTAATCGGAGTGCTCTCAGGTTTGATACCTGCATACAATGCTTCCAAGATGAAGCCGGTTGATGCACTGAGATACGAATAAATGCCTTTTACAATTATATTTCTATTTCACGACAACTATTTATATTTTTGAAGCCCTGATTATTTATGGGAGGTATAAATGGCGGAAAAATCCTGGTTCTTTGCTTTAAAAGACGATGATCTGAAAGAAGGCAATATGGAATTTGTAAGGGTAAAAGGAAAACCTGTTCTTCTTATTAGAAAAAATGATACACTATATACTCTTTTCGGTAAATGCAAACACATGGGTTGCCGTCTTTCCAAAGGTACATTCAGTGACGAATTCGTACTTAAATGTGCCTGCCATGGTTGGGAATATGATATAAGATCCGGTGAGTATCTCGGAGATGAAGATGAAGCTCTTGAAGTCTTTGATAATAAAGTCGAAGATGGTGAGATACTCGTACTTCTTTAATATTTGCTATCAACGGAGATACTTAAATGACATCATGGGCTATTGCTGCAAGTGAAAGTGATGTGAAAGAAGGCAAAATGAAGCCTTTGGATATTGGAGGCGAAAAAATTCTCCTTATCCGCTCAGGTGGAGAACTGTTTGCCATCGAGAACCGTTGTCCTCATATGAATTGCCCTCTTCAGGGCGGAATAATCGAAGATCAATCTATCAAATGTCCCTGCCATAACTGGAAATTTGATCTTCGTACCGGTGCTTATGTGGCATCAGACAAGATCAAGGTAAAAGTATACGAAACGCAGGTCAAGGATGGAAAAGTATCCGTTCTTTTGTGATTTAACAGGTGTCTATATGAACCGCGAAAAAAGATGGATATTTGCAATAAAGGAAGATGAAATGGCAGATGGTGACAAAAAACCATTGCTTCTGGAAGGAGAAAAAGTTCTTTTACTCAGAAAGGATGGAGATTTTTTTGCAATATCCAATAAATGTCCTCATATGGAATGTCCGCTTTCCAAAGGTACTTTGGAAGGCCATGTGATAAAATGTCCGTGCCATGACTGGAGGTTTGATATTCGCAGCGGAGAATTCCTTGATGCAAAAGAGATAAAGGTTCCCTTTTATGAAACAAGTATTATGGAAGGTAGTGTTTTTGTCAATGTGGAAGGTGCAGGCAAATGAAGAAAGTAGTTATGTATACCCTCAGTACCTGTCCCTGGTGTATGAGAGCAAAGAAGTTCTTCAGGGAACATGATATTCCTTTCGAATATACGGACTATGATAAAGCGGATGATGAAACAAAAAGGGCGATTAAGGAAGATTGTCTTGAACACGGTTCGGAGATGTCCTTTCCATTTGTAAAGATCGGTGATGAGGTGGTTGTTGGTTACAATCCGGAAAAATATGCTAAATTACTGGAGCTATGATCTTTGATGAATACTGAAAAGCGTAAAGGACAGTTAAAGAAAATGTTCTCAAAGGTAGTTGACCCTCTGGGATATAAGTTCAGTTCTGATGAGGAACTGGTGGATTTTTTGCTTGAGCAGGAAGTCAACATTGAAAAGGAAAAAGGAAGTCCTTTTTGTCCCTGTCAGGGTCTAACAGGTGAAAGAGAACATGATATGAAACTTGTCTGTCCCTGCATACCTTTTCACAGGGAACATTATGATGCAATGAAACGCTGCTGGTGCGGTCTTTATGTTCACAAGAATGTTGAGGATCCCGACAATCTCATGCAGATATCATTGCAGGAATTCCTTGAATCAAAAAATAGGAAGTGAATCTATGGGAGTGGCGAAAAATAGCGTAATTGGAAATATAAAAACCCGCAGAAGTGTTCGTGAATATACTGATAAAGATGTAAGTGACGAAGATATCAAAACAATAATTGATGCGGGTGTCCATGCCCCTTCAGGCTTTGACAATCAGCCGTGGTTCTTTGTTGTTGTGAAGAACCGTGAGATGATGAAAAGGATGTCAGATCACTGTAAACCGCGCCTTCTGGCACAGCTGGAAGATGTTACGGATGATATGGTTGTTGCCTTTAAAAAGGAACTTGCAAAAGAAGAATTCAGTATATTCTATGATGCTCCGGTCCTGATCATCGTTCTTGGGAACAATGCGAGTATCACAGCAGATTATGATTGTGCATTGTGTGCTGAGAATATGATGCTTGCGGCACATTCCATGGGTATCGGAAGTTGCTGGATAGGAACAGGTTGTTTCATTCAGGATAATCCCGAGATACTGGAAGAGCTTGGCATCACACCTGATTACAGGGTAATTGCCCCAATTGTATTCGGTTATCCGGTAGAAGGAACCAGGGAAACAGATAAGAAAGAACCCGAGGTTGTTTGGGTAAGATAAATACGGTATCGGATGAGTTCATGAATGTCGTATTCAATGTATAAAATCAAAAAATAAGTGCAGGATTAATTTTCACTTTTTTTGATGACCTGCACTCATAATTGAGTACACACGCTCAAGTATCTTAAGTATCCATCCTCACCCTTCTGCGGAGTGAAAGCTGTTTTCGCTGAGCGGAACGTAGCTTTCCGGTTCAGACCATTTCGCAGCCAGTTCAGTATCCCGGACTTCCAGAATAGTATTGGTAATCCTGTCAAGCATGCGCATTGCTCCTTTGTATCCAAGTGTCAGTAATCTCTGGGCACCGACTCTGTCATGTATCGGAAAGCCGAATCTGATCAACGGGACATTCAGTTCTTTTGCAATGTACTTTCCGTTTGAATTCCCTATTAGCATCTGGGGCTTTGCCTTCCGGATGGCATCATTGAATGTGTCAAAATCGACATCTTCAAGGATGGTGACATCACAGTCAGGCTTTACCTGCTTTACTCTTTCCATGGCCTGTTCAGCAAACCCTGGAGACTTGCTGGAAGCAACCACAAGTATTGGATGCATTCCGTTCTCAAGCACAAGTGAAAGCATTCCAAGTACGTTGTTCGGGTCGCCGTAGATAGCAACCTTTGTGCCGTAAACATACTTGTGAGAGTCTACCATGGTATCGATAAGTCTTCCTCTTTCCTTCTGGAACTCATCGGGTATTTCCGTTCCTGATATATTGGACAATGCGGCCAATATCCTGTCAGTATATTCAAGTCCTATCGGGAGGGGCAGATTCTGCGAAGGAATATCGAAAGTCTGCCCAAGGTAGTTGACCGCTTTGTTATCATTGGTAATCCCGAGGCCAATGGTTGCAGCACTGTTCTTCATGTCTGCAATATCTGCATGTGTAGTACCACCCGGTGGGATCTTACTAAGATCTCCTGTCATCGGTGCATCAAAGGTTTCTGAGATATCGGGAAGCAGTATGTATGAATTATTTCCAACGACACTGTTGAATATATATTTCAATTCCCTGATATCTTCAGGTGAGATATTCTCGGAAAGCACTACATTCAGTTTGTTGTTGAATATCTCCTTTTTTGAATCTCCCAGGGTAAAGGTCTTGACAATCGCTTCAACAGCTTTGATATATCCGCTGTTATGACTATCTTCATAGCTGGGTGTCGGGACCGGTATGATTATCCTTTCATCTTCGACACCTTCTTCCCTGAATTCCCTGATTATACGTGCTATGTCATCTCCTATTGTCTCAGCAAGACATGTTGTTGATACACCGATCACCTTTGGGTCATAACGAATTATGATGTTCTTAAGGGCCTTTTTAAGATTCTCGCTTCCGCCATAGACGGCACCCTTTTCACTCAGTGAACTGGAACCTATATCTACAGGTTCTCTGAAATGGTGTGCAAGATGCAGTCTCATATATGTACTGCAACCCTGTGAACCATGTAAAAGGACCATTGCATCCTCTATTCCTTTGAAAGCCATTACACTGCCGATCGGCTGACACATTATACAGGGGTTAACAGTGGTATAATTGCGTTCACTCATGCCACCGACTCCTCCTGTAATGTAATGGAATTAATTTCCTGCATATTATTTCTCTCCCCTTCGGTCTCGTTTTTTCTCTCTGATCTTTCAGATGGTCCTTTAATTCCTTCTGCTCCTTTGCTACCGGAATATGAGTCACCTATCCTACTGCCGATGTACTTCCACACAGGACTGTTGACAGAAGTATCAAGTTCCCTGGCAAAGTTGAGGAATCCGTCATAACCTTCAAACTCGACCACTCTGTCATGATTGAAGTCACAGAAAGAAACTCCAAGCTTATAGGCCAGGAATCTTTCCTTAACACCTGCAACCATGAGGTCTGCCTTCTGCTTTTTGAGAAGGTCTGCAAGCTCGAGAGGATTAGCATCATCAACAATGACCGTTCCGTCTTTTACCCGATAACTTATCTGTTTATAGTCAGCCCTTTTTCCAGTCTGTGTGCCGATTATGACGACTTCCATCCCAAGTTCACGGAATCCTTTTATCAATGTAAGTGCCTTGGCTGCCCCGCCCATGTATATTGCTGCAGTCTTTCCTTCAAGTCTGGTTCTTATCTCACGGATTTCAGGCATTATCCTGTTTGTTTCCTGCTCGATGATATCTTCCGCAATGTTCATCATTTCTTCAGAACCAAAGAATTCAGCAACAGTTCTAAGTGCAATTGAAAGATCTTCCAGTCCGAAATAGCTGATCTTTTTGAATGGAATATCAAATTTCTTCTCCATCCACTTCGCAAGATATGTCATGGAACCTGAACACTGAACTAAGTTCAACTGGGCCCCATGTGCCTTTGAGATGCAATTTGCTGTGGCATCTCCTGTCATCGAAGTGATCACCTGTATTCCCATTTTTTCAAAGAGGGGTTTGACCAGCCATACATCTCCGGCTACGTTGTAGTCACCAAGTATATTGATCCTGTACTCGGATTTGATCTCTGGTTCCTTTGTTCCGATGAGCTCCTTAAGTGCATTACATGCTGCCTTATAACCATCGGACTTTGTTCCCTTGAAACCTTCTGATTGTACAGGTATTACAGGTATTCCGATTTTTTCTGTGGCGTTCTTACAAACGGCCTGAAGATCGTCGCCGATTATACCGACAATACAGGTTGAATAGACAAAGATGACAGGTGGGTTGTATAACTCGGCCAGTTCGTCAATGCAATTTGAAAGTTTTTTCTCGCCACCGAATACAACATCTAGTTCCTTCATATCAGTTGAGAAACTGGTACGGAATGTTTCCTTGTCGCTGGAAAGGCTACCTCTGATATCCCAGGTGTAACTTGCACACCCTATAGGACCATGTACGAGGTGGATTGCATCGGTCACGGGATTAAGTGCCACACGTGCTCCTGAATAGACACAGGCTCTCTGACTCATAGAACCGGCAATTGATGTGTTATCACATGCGAGTTCTCCGCCCTTCTTTGCCTTCTTAAGAGCTATGTATGGCTGTCTTTCATCCAGCGTGCTTATCACGCTTGTAATGTCTGGCATTTTTTCACTCCAAAATATGATGTGAGGTCGCTTACTGAACGACCTCAAGTTCTTCTTCAGGAATTGTCTTGTCCTTTATATCAAGGAAAGTGTTTCCTATCCACTCGACCATACGAGCTGCTCCTGCATATCCCATGACAGGGAAGTGGTGCAGGTTGGCCCTGTCCATGATAGGGAATCCGACCCTGATCAGCGGGATATTCTCTGCAAGAGCAATATGCTTACCATAGGTGTTACCGATCAGCATGTCTACTGGCTCGTTCTTTATGATCTGGTGGAGTGTGAAAAGATCTGCTCCTGTAAGGATCTGTGAGTCTGGATACAGCGGATGTACCATCTTTGAAACTCTTTCTTCGAACTTCTTACTAACTGAACCTGAGAGGACCACAGTTGGTTCCATTCCCATTTCAAGTACAAGGTTTGTCAGACCTTCGATTATGTCCGGGTCACCGAATATAGCTACTTTCTTTCCGTAGAAATGTGGATGAGCATCTGTCATCATGTCAACGACCCTTGCTCTTTCCTGTTCCAGTTCCGGTGGGATAGCTACATTTGCAAGTTCTGCTGCCTTCATAATGAACCTGTCTGTAAAACGTATGCCTATTGGCACAGGTCCGATCTGTATTTGCATCTTGAACTTGTTCTTGAATAGATTTGCTGCTGCACCACCGGACATTTCGCAAAGTGCGATGGTACCCATGGAGTTTGCACTGTCCTCCACGTCTCCAAGAGGTGTCCCTCCATGTGCATAGAGTCCTCTTTTACCTCCGATTCCTGAATCAAGTACATCTGTCTGGTCAGGTAACACTATCGCAGGGATATTCATGATAGAGAGTATTCTCTTGATCTCGCGAATATCTCCAGGGTCCACGAAACCGGGTATCACGTTCAGTTTTTTGTTTGGCTTTGTTTTTTTTTGCAAAGGTTGTGACAAATGATTTTACCATGTTGTCATAACCTGTTACATGGGAACCCACATAACTTGGAGTTGATGCAGCACAAAGTTTGATAGATGGATCAATTAGTTCTTCTTCCTGTACATCTTCCATGATCTGTCCAACATCGTCACCAATTGTCTCTGACAGGCATGTTGTATGTATAGCAACTACTTCAGGTGTGTATACAGCTTCGATGTTTGCAAGTGCTTTCTTAAGGTTTGATGCACCACCGAATACGGCAGTTCCTTCATAGAAACTGCTGGTTGTACCGATGGTTGGTTCCCTGAAGTGTCTTGTAAGGCACATTCTCAGGTACGAGAGACATCCCTGTGAACCATGGCTGTGGGGCATGCAGTTGCGTATACCCAGTGCAGCATATGTTGCGCCAATTGGCTGGCATATCTTTGCAGGGTTCACGACCAGTGCATCTCTCTGGACTTCTTCCTTTGGTGTATAATCTAACATTTTCAGTCCTCCCTTTAACTCCTTAGATCTCTCCTTAGTTTTCTCCCTTCCATGGAGTCTTCTGAAGCTTCCAGCTCGGATTGTTGACTGCCATGTCTATGTCTCTCGCAAAGTTCAGTACGCCTGTAAGTCCTGTGTAACGACCACTGTAGTCATAAGAGTGTATCTGTCTGGATGGGACGCCCATCTTTTGTGCCCAGTACTTATCTTTGATACCTGAACAGAACAGGTCTGGTTTGAGTTCCCTGATGAGGAATTCAGTCTCGTAGTGGTTAAGGTCATCTACAGCAATTGTGCCTTCTGGCATTTCAGGGAGCATTCCTTCATAGTCCATAAGGCCAAGCTTTTCCTTGAGTTCCTTCATGCGTTCTTCACTAATGGCAGGTTCAAATCCTTCTTCCTTCTCATAGTGGAGGTCTTCAAGGATTCCGCTTGATGCTTTTTCCTTCATGCCTTCCAGGATCTGCCTTCCTTCATAGTCATCACGGTGAGCAAACTGGTATCCGGCAACAATTACCTTCATTCCGAGATCTTCAAAGAGGTTCTGGTAGTGGTGTGAACGGGATCCTCCGGAAAAAACAAAGGCTGTCTTCCCCTGAAGTTTGTTCCTGTACTTTTCAAGTTCCGGCTGGATCTTTGCCATTTCCTCTTCAATTACTTCTTCTGTTCTCTTTGTGAGTTCTTCGTCATCGAAGAAT
>JAASSR010000085.1 GCA_021767785.1 Methanolobus sp. | reverse complement strand
TTTTTCAATGAATACAATATAACGAACACATCATCAAATCAGATGAAGATTCCAAAATCAAATAATACAGGAGCTGATGTCTTCCAGGGGACATTATCTAAAGCGGATCATCTGATTGTTGACGGTTTCTGGGCAATTTCACCTGAGGGGAATGAGACAAACAGGATTGAGGATAAACGCCTCACAACAGAAAATCCGGGGATAGATGAATATCAATACACAGTCTTCAATAAAGGAGATGAACCGTTATATCTGTTTGCTCTTGAAATACAGGTTCCTTTCTATAACGTCCAGGTACCATCCGGTTGGTCATGGCAACCATGGGACCCTGCATTAACTCCGGATATTACCCCCGGACCTCTTTTCCTTCAACCTCCAGAAGAACAGTCTGTTGAGATCTCATGGGAACCTTCATGGAACGGAATTATCTGGTATAGTGAGAGTAATCCAATACCAAAAAACAGTGAACTTAGTGGTTTTTTGTACGAAGTTGATAGCTATTGGGAACATAGTGAAACAGCCAGTTTCTCAGGTCTGAGTAATGGTATTTCCGAACATTTAGGAAGTACCTCCACCGGATTGACCACTGAATTTGATCTCGTGTCCGGACCACTTAAAAGAAAGAAACCTGTTGTACCTACTGCTCATCCTATAATAACAGCAGGTGCAGTTGGAATAACGCTTGTGTTTTTCCTGAGAAGGGAACTGAAATAAATGGTTGTTAAAAGATGGATCTGAACTGCTTCCATCTTTTATTAAATTATAGAGGTTACAATTCGGACTAATCACTAAATTAATTACTAACGTAGTACTAATTACTAAAATATTTCTTTAGTTCAAAAATACAGGTTTAAACCTTTAAATGTGTTGGTTTTTTTATGGTTCAATCGGCTAAAGTTATTATTCTAAATAAATAAGTTCACATCTTCAGAAGCTTTACTAATAACTATGGATTCATCCTCAATTTATATAAATAAAAATGAACAATATATTGCCATGGAGATTCTCATACCTGACATCGTTGATACGGCTCTTATAAGTGGTGTGATATCACTTTTCCTTTTTGCAGACATCCTCATCAAAAACTATCTGAAGATAAATCTAAGGGATGTGGGAGCTGATCTTGCCATAGGTGCGGTGATAGTCCAGTTAGGTTTTATTGCTAACATACTTATCGGGCAGCAGATGGACCTGTTCTGGAGTAACGTTGTTCTTGCTATATGTTTCGGGCTTTTCTGGGTTGTGTGTCTATGGCTGGCAGGCAAACAGGATGCTCTTACCGATATGTTCTCTTACACCATCGGAACATTTGCACTTGCATCGTCAACGATGCACTTTCTTGGAACTTTCACAGCAACAGGGATGATATTGTTGCTTAGCTATTCCTTTATTCTTTCAATTGTAGCTTTCCTTCTGGCTGATTATCTCAGGACAGAATCAGTAAGATCCGATTTTGATCAGATCACAAAATATCTGCATGTCTATGAAATGAACGAGGATTACAGGAAGCTTGAATCGGGAAAAGGATATATCGATCCTCTTCAACCTGTTATCGATCTTATACGCGGTGCTGTCAGGAATGAAGATAATTTTACTGCAAACGTGGGAATCAGAGCAATTACCAGGGTATGTTCAAATGTGTTAGCTTCAAGTGGAAACAAGCATCTCATAATAAAACATATAAACATGCATCTGTACCAGCTGGCAATTCTTGCGCGTGAAGAGAAAAACAGATTCGTACTTATGGAAGTGATAGAAGCATTTGGTTCTGTGGGGAATCAGTGTGCTACCAGGGGTATTGAAAATTTCACATTGGAGACCATAGACAAAATGTCGGGGTTTTTTGAAATACACAGAGAAACAGGACATTTTCCACAACTCAGTAAATTCGCATTGATAAAACATTCTAAAGGTCCCGGGGATCTTATAAACATTATCAGGAACAAAGTCGTAGTTACTCCCCTGCATAAACTTGCCATTGAAACAGGACACATAGGAATGACATCCGCAAAGACAGATATGCTTGAAACCGGTGAAAGATCAGTCACACTGCTCAAGAACATAGCCCTTTATGCTGCAAGTAAGAGAGATATTGCAACTCTGGACAATGTCAGACATGTACTTCTGGAACTTGCCAGAACAATAGATAGTAAGAAACAGGAACATCTGAAGAAACTATTGATTTATTCCCTGCGGGATATAGGAATAAAAACCGTTCATGAATCCCCTGACAGAAAAAGGCATGAGTGTGTAGACAAAATAATAGAAACACTGGAAGAGATCGGTGAGATATTCGGAAAAGGTTCAATTTCAGATGTTACAACTGCACTTAAGGACATAGGAGTAGTTGCCGCAAGAAAACATTCCGATGACAAGGTTTCAAGGATCATTCCTGTTATGGAACATTGCTGTACTGTTGCGGCATCAGATAATAATTCCGATAGCGTATCACTTGCTGTCAATGCAATACTTGAGGTATGTGAGATATGTATTAAGGAACAAATGGTAGAATCCACAGCCAGTTCATCAAAAAGCCTTGCAAATCTTTCGAACATCGAATCCATCTCTGTTATTATCACTGAGGCTATCTTTGAAATAGGCAAATACAAAGAAATAGACAGGGAAATGTACGCACTTTTTGACAAAACATACCGCAAATCAGGTGGAAGATAGTTCTCTTTTCGAAGATTATATGTATTGTAATTGTGTTGTATTACTGCTATAGATAGTGCAACATGTAATGTTTGCAACTTAATTTCAACTTGAAGGAAGGGATTATTATGGAAATCAACGGAGTAGAAATCGAAGATACTTTTGCAGAAGCATTCCCGATCAAAATATCAAGAATACTTATCACTGCAGCAACAAAACGCTGGGCAGAGATAGCTGCACTTGAAGCAACAGGATTCGGTACTTCTGTGATTATGTGCCCTGCAGAAGCAGGTATTGAAAAGTTCGTAGGTCCGGATGAGACTCCTGACGGAAGACCTGGTGTGTACATCCAGATCTGCACCTTCGGATACGAATCACTGGAGCATCAGTTACTTGAGCGCCTTGGCCAGTGTGTACTTACAGCACCAACAACAGCTGTTTTCAATGGTATGCCAGATGCTGAGAAGCAGTTCAACGTAGGTTTCAAGCTCAAATTCTTCGGTGACGGAATGGAATCCGAGACAGAAGTGGACGGTCGTAAGATGTACAGCATCCCGATCATGGAGGGTGACTTCCTCGTAGAAGAGAACATCGGCGCTGTTGCAGGTATTGCAGGCGGTAACTTCTTTATCTTCGGTGACAGCCAGATGACAGCACTCACAGCAGCAGAAGTTGCAGTAGACGCTATCAAGGAACTTGACGGTACGATCACTCCATTCCCGGGAGGAATTGTTGCAAGTGGTTCCAAGGCTGGTTTTAACAACTACAAATTCATGAAGGCAACTGCAAACGAGAAGTTCTGCCCATCCATCAGGGACAAGGTCGAAGATACCGAGATTCCGGAGGGTGTAAAGGCAGTTTACGAGCTTGTCATCAACGGTCTTGACGAGGAATCTATCCAAAAGGCAATGAAGGCAGGTATCGAAGCAGCTATTGCAGTTCCTGGTGTCTCAAAGATAACCGCAGGAAACTACGGCGGAAAGCTCGGTAAGTACCAGTTCCACCTGAAAGACCTTTGCTGAGGGTCTTTCTTTTTCATCTTTTTTTGATATTTGCTTGTAAAGTTTAACTTTTATTTCATATTCCTGCACAGCTCTATAGCTGATCTTCTCTAAAATAATTTTATTCGTATCACTTTTCAAAAATGAAAATAATAAATGCAAATTGTTACGCTAAATCAAGTGATTAAGTTCTGAAGATCTGTTATGGAACCAGTAAACAAACTAGGTAAACTCCTGAAAAATACCAGACCAAATGCAGTTGCCGGATGGTTGATGATATTGTTACTTGCCATCCTGGGCACAGGCAATCTTCTTTACGGAAGGCTCATGTGGACTATACTTATCGGATTTGTTATTTGCATAATAATAAGCCCTGCAGTTATGATGCACAAACCAATGGTCATGCCTTCCTGGTATTTCATAATCCTCGCTATTATACCCATAGTAGGCAGTACCACAGCTTTCTATTTCTTTTCCACAAGCATTCCTTTCTACATTTCAGTAGCCACAATTGCCATGCTCCTGGCAGCCGAACTAAACTGGTTCACTTCCCTGAAAATGAATTACAAATTCGCCATTCTTCTGGTCTTTATCACAACACTTGCTATATCCGGCCTGTGGCATCTTGGAGAATGGATGCTGGACATGCATCTGGGAACAAATTACCTGTTCGGCGGACAAACATCTGATGATATAAATGATTTTGTAATGTACGAATTTATTTACGCCATGACAGCGGGCATTGTTGCAGGATTGTTTTTCGGATTCTATTTCAGATCTGCAAAGCTTAGCGACATCATAGATATTCCATCCATAAAAACAGTGGAAGTCGAAAATTACCCTTCAGGACAGCCCCCGACCCCTGTCCGCAAACTTCTGGGCATATCACGGGACAAGCAGAAACTTGCAATAAATATTATGCAGGCAGGGCTTGTTATACTGATACTTGCAGGGATACTTCTGAGAAACCTCTCTACTACAGTAAATGCAAGCACAGGGCTTGCGCTAACTTTTATCCCCAACATAATAACACGTAAGTACAGGATAGTCCCTGATACCGGACTTGTACTCTGGCTCACACTAGCTATTTTCCTTCATACTGCAGGATCTTTTGTTTTCTATGATAACATTGCAAGATGGGACCATGTAACCCACGCACTTTCGGCCAGTGTAGTGGCAGCCGGAGGTTACACGATAATAAGAGCAATTGACATCTATATGGATGAGATCTACATACCACCCAAAGTTCTGTTCCTTTTCATACTGATGTTCGTGCTTGCAACCGGAGTAATTTGGGAAATAATAGAATTCATGAGTGATGAAATCACGGCATATCTGGGTTACGAAGCAATACTGGCCCAGCACGGTATCAATGATACAATGGTGGATCTGCTGTTCGATCTGGTCGGAGCTGTCCTTGCAGCCACATGGGGAACTGCCTATCTTTCAGATATATCCTATCGTCTTGCAGATAAATTTGAAGAAATGAACAGTAAGAAAAACAGAAAATAAAGCAGGTTTTAACCCAATCCAAGTGCTGTTAACAATGTATCCAGACCATTCTGAATGATCACCTGTGGATTGGCACCTGTAACTTCAAGCATGACATGTATCCCAATGAATGTTCCAATTATGCTTCCAAGGTTTGCCAGAGCAGCAACCATAACAACACGGAACAGATTATTCTGCATCATATCGGAAGTTGTCTCGATCTCAACCAGTTCTTTGAAGTCATCTGTTGTGGGACTGCGATATTTTGCCTCAGTGAGACCTGCAAACCATCCAGCTGCCATCATCGGATTAAGAGAAGTAAGCCAGGCAACTGAGAATGCAGTTAGTACGGAATAGGGATGACCTCTTGCAATTATAGCTCCGGCAGCACTGAGCACTCCGTTAATAATGAACCACCATGCAAAAGCAACAGCAAGACTCTCAAGAGAGACACCGGACAATATAAGCAAAGCAAAAGTTCCAAGAGCAAGTGCTACAACTGCAATCCCGAACAGTTTTACTATATTAAACCGCTTCTTTGGTGCCTCAACTCCATAGTTCACTCTGGGAATTGTTTTGGGATTTTCAAGGTAACGCTGGATACCTGCCCTGTGGCCTGCTCCTACAACAGCCACTATTTTCTTGTTACCACCGGCTGCAGCCCGGACAAGATTATTAGCCATATATGCGTCCCTTTCATCGATCAGTACCTTAACAGCATTGGGTGACGTTTCTCTGAATTCCTCCACAAGCATGGAGACTATATCCTGGTTTGTTATTGTATCCATGTCAATATCCTGAGTGCCACCAATTCCAAGAACAGCAGCAACAAGGCCACCAAGCATCTTAAGCTTCTCAATGAAACCCATCTTGCTCCAGAAACGTTGCAAAGTTACCTGAACATCCCTGTCAATTAGAAGAACCTGTGCATCATTGGCCTCTGCGGCTTCAATGGCATTTATCATTTCAGCACCAGGCTGAACACCCATCTTATCAGCGAATTTCTTCTGGATATGAGCCAGCAGCATGTGAACAAGATAGAAATAGACCTTGCCTTCCTTTAGAAGTTCCTTTACTGGTATATCACTATTTTTTACTTTACCTTTGATAGCCTCATATCTGGAACGGCAGAGTTCAACTGCAACTATGTCCGGTTGTTCCCGTTCAATTGTGGCATTAACTTCCCTGACACTTTTTTCAGAGACGTGAGCTGTTCCCACAAGAATTATCTCGCTAGGTTTGTTCTCATTTTCAGTTTCATCCGCGAATCCAGGTTTTTTGGAACTTCCGTTACTTATTAGCTCTTTTATTACATGAATCTCAGAAGGTCCTGAACTGGAAAACAACGAACTTTTCGGATTATCTTCAGAATAAAGATCACCACCTGTTGAGGTGTAATTGTAATCCGAAATGTTTTCCTGAGTATTACTTAAATTATCATGTTTCAATATAGATCCTCTTTAAGATTATAGGACTACTCTGTCAGCAACATCAGAGATCTCATCAGATCTGTCCTTGAAAGGATACCTGCAACATTGCCGTTGTCCATTACAAGAATACGACCTATGTTGTTGGTCGTCATTACCTTGAACGCTTCTGCAGCAGTAGCATCTGATGATAATGTCACGACATCCTGGGTCATAACATCGGATACAAGAGCGGCATAACGTTCATGTGGCAACACATTACGTATGTCTGTAAAGGTCACGATCCCTTTTAAAGAATTGCCCTCCATCACAGGATAACCCAGATGTTTGTTCTCGAACATGAAATGTGAAAGTTCCTCGATGGTCATTTCCGGTGGCACCGAAATAACTTCTTCAGACATAATGTCCGCGATCTTGTACCTTTCAAGACTGACAGTAACAGTGGTGGACTTATCTTCTTCAGAGGCTCCCATATAAACAAAGAAGGCTATAAGAAGTAGCCATAGATTTGATACAACACCTAAAAGAGCCATCAGAAAAGCAAACATTTTACCCACAGTTGCAGCATAGTGAGTTGCCTGTATGTAGCTTGTCCTTTGTGCGAAAAAAGACCTCAAGATCCTTCCACCATCCATGGGGAAAGCAGGAATGAGATTGAAAAGACCAAGTATTATATTGATAGAACCAAGTATATTTACCATAAGATAAATCCAGGTAGAACTATAAGTAGGAACAAAAGAAGAAACGGCTATATTCAATCCAATAAGAACAATACCTATTATCAAACTCACAAGAGGACCTGCAAATGCCATTTTTAATTCCTGGGAAGGCTCCCTTGGAATCTCTTCCATAGATGATACCCCACCCAGCAACATCAGTGTTATATCCCTGATCTCGATACCATAACTTTTGGCTATATAGGAATGACCCAGTTCATGGAGAAGAACACAAGCAAAAAGCATTATCGTTGTTAAAAGAGATAGTCCGTATGTGACCGCAGAAGAACCGATATCTGCAAAACCATAAGGCTGCGGGTTTGTTGCGAATACCAGAGCAAAAATGGGAAGTATCAATAAGAAAGTTATATGTATTTTTATGGGTATTCCCATAATGCTGCCTATCTGATATGAAGATTTCATGGCAGTAATTTAGATGGGGTAATATTTAGTTTTATCTTATTTTCTGAAATAAGTATTTTTGTAGTATCTATTCTCATACTATTATTCTATTGAAGGATTTTATTGAAGATTGTTTTCTGAATACTTTCACTCCGCTTGGATCAGGAGTATAAATAAGAAAATCATATTTGCAATTACAACAGGCAAGATGAACACACGCCTTACACGTTTCAAGGCCAGGTGTCATCAAGCCTCATCCCCTCATCAATCTTTTTTTATGTTTTCTCCTTTACATTCAGATCACAGGCTCAATTCAACCTTGATAATTTAAATAGATAACAAGACCTGTTCCAGATCATCAACAAAAGAGTCTATCATTTCAAAAGTTACATGTGGCATTATGACTAACCTTAAACCATGGGGATTCTGAGTTATTGAAACCTGCCAGTTGAAATCTATTGCAAGTTTTTCTCTGACAAGATCAGCGCTCGGTACGTCCAGAGAAACTACATTCATTACCGGTTCGATCAAGGGTTCAACATTAAGATGCTCCATTTTTTTAAGCAGATATTTTGTCTTATCCATACATTGTGCTACAATCTTTCTGTAACCTTCTTTGCCCAGAAAATTCATAACTGCATAAGTTGCTGCCACTGCAGCTCCACTTCTGGTTCCGGTCAGAGTATACTGAGTTGATACAGTCAGGTAAGGTGTATCCGCTTTGAGATTTTCCAATTGTTCCGGGTTTCGGAATAAAAGAACACCAGAAGGAATAGTACTAAGCCCCATCTTATGCGGATCAATAGCTATGGACGTTACGCCAGACAGATTAAAATCAAATTCATGAATATCTTCAAGAAATGGCAATACATAACCACCGAATGCTGCATCTACATGCAAAAAAATATTATGCTTAAGCGCAATAATGGAAAGCTTTTCAATAGGATCAACCTGACCGAATTCCGTAGATCCCGCTATTGCAACGATACCCATTGTATTTTCATCAATCAGAGAATTGACGGATCTTATCGATACCTTCAGATCATCTTCAAGACTTGCTTTTCTCAGTTCGATATTAAGTATATCAGAGATCTTATCGAATGAAAAATGAGCAGAATCCGGAACAACCAGATTTGGTCTGATATATTTGTCACTTTTTTTATTGAAAAGATTTCTCATGGAACGAACTGCCTGGATATTTGATTCAGTACCGCCGGTAGTCATATATCCAGAAGCTTCTTGATAATGTAGTAAATCCCCCAGTGCCCTGATAACTTTTCTTTCAAGATCATATGTCCCTCTGAAAAGACCGAAATCTCCCATATTAGATTCCATGAACTGTATATGAGCCTGAACAGCAATCTTATGGGGATAAGTGCACATTGAACTCAATACACGTTCATATGTAAGATCCCTGTTCTTTGCATAATTCAGGATATTTTGAATTTCCTCTTCAGACAGACCTGTTTCGTTCATTTGCTATAGAATAAGAGAAGATACTTAAAACTATTTTGTAAGATTTTCGTGGAGGGATTTAGTTTGGTATAGCTGTTTTGAGAGTCACTTTGAGAGTCACCCCATGGTTTCAACTGGAAATAAAAAATCATGGTTGACAGATTTGAGAAGTTCTTGTTTGTTTTACTTTTAATATTAATTTTGGATTTATATTTATTTGTTAGTTCAGTTATGAGATAATTTTATATACTAATAGATTGATAATTACACTGCCATATTCTTTTTTATTATTTTAAAAAAAGATAGTATATCTTTTTTCTTATCTCCAGTTGAAACCATAGGGTCTCTGTTGTTTATAAACTTTCCAGTTGAAATGGTGGGGTCTTTCTCCATAGGAAATGTTAATCTTTATATCTATTGATTAATTTAAAATAAAGAAAGTATTGA
>JAASSR010000084.1 GCA_021767785.1 Methanolobus sp. | reverse complement strand
GTACATCTCATGGATGCATCATCCACGATTGCAGGGATAGATTTTCTTGGATATTATGAGAAACATGTGGTTCCATCCTATCTTATTGAACTCACAGGTACAGCTTTTGTCATGTACCCGTTAAAACTATTTATATTCGTTCCGGTATTATATATACTTGATAATCATTTTGACAAGGATGAGGAGTCACAGACACTTGTAACATTCCTGAAACTGGTAATAATTGTTCTTGGATTATCTCCTGCATGCAGGAACACTATCAGGATGACATTCGGAGTTTAAATCAATGCATGATGAAAATACCAGAGAGATATTCAGAAAGTACATTTATGAGCTGAAGCCTTTTGTAATATTCAGCTTTTTTGCCTTTGTTCTGTCAACAATGGCAGGTTATGCCTATTATTCTTCAGCTCCTGACTATGCTCTGGATTCACTCGGGGGTCTGGAGGAACTTGCTGAAATGCTTCAGGATCTCTCTGCCATTGAGATCATGCTTTTTATCTTTGTGAACAATGCAGCAAAAATGTTCTTTGCTGTCCTGCTGGGTTTTGCCCTTGGTGTAATTCCTTTTGGTTTTCTGATAATGAACGGCTTTATTATTGGTATATTCGTGCATTACCAGACAATAGAGAGCGGTCCTTTGTTCGTAATTGCAGGTCTGACCCCTCATGGAATTATAGAGATCCCGATGCTGATCATATCATCTGCCATAGGGATGAAGATAGGATATGCGGGACTCCAGGCTATACGTTCTAAACCCTTTGACCTTAAAACAGAGGTTATCAGAGGTATCAGGTTCTATCTTCACTGGTTGTTACCGTTGATATTCCTTGCAGCCGTTATTGAGACTTTTATAACACCCATGGTGATCTACCTGTTAACAGGTCTCTGAGTTTAATATATAGGTCTGAATTGAAATTTCTGCGCAAACAGGTTTATTAATAGTAAATACAATGTCTGGAAAAAAACCGAGGACATATAATGTTAGACAGAAAAGAGATCATAGAGATCATTGAAGATTATGACATGGATCAGGTCAAAATAGGTGCTATTGCATCTCATTCAGCACTGGATGTCTTTGACGGTGCGGTTGAAGAGGATTTCAGGACATTCGCAGTCTGTCAGCAGGGCCGCGAGAAGACATATACAGAGTACTTCAGATCACAGAGAGACAGCAATGGTAATATCGTCCGTGGTATTGTGGATGAACATATGATGCTGAACAAGTTCCGGGAAGCAACTTCAAAGGAAGTTCAGAAAAAGCTGATCGAAGAGAATGTACTTTTCATACCCAATCGCTCCTTTACATCCTACTGTGGTATCGATGAAGTGGAGAACGATTTCAAAGTACCTCTTGTGGGAAGCAGGAACATGCTCCGCAGTGAAGAAAGAGGTATGGAACATGATTATTACTGGCTTCTTGAGAAAGCAGGACTTCCTTTCCCTGAAAAAATAGATGATCCTCAGGATATTGATGAACTCGTGATGGTTAAACTTCCGCATGCTGTAAAGAAACTGGAAAGAGGTTTTTTCACTGCAGGAACCTATGAGGAATATCAGGAAAAGGCACAGTCACTCCTAAGACAGGGTGTGATCACACAGGAAGCTCTTGATAATGCGAGAATAGAACGCTACGTGATAGGACCCGTTTTCAACTTTGATATGTTCTATTCACCTGTTGAGACCGAGATGAGCAAACTTGAGCTTCTTGGTATAGACTGGCGATTTGAGACAAGTCTTGACGGACATGTCCGTCTGCCTGCACCACAGCAGATGACACTTGCAGAACATCAGCTCACTCCTGAATATACGGTTTGCGGGCATAACTCATCAACTCTCAGGGAATCTCTTCTTGAAAAGGTATTCGAAATTTCCGAGAAGTATATCGAGGCTGCTGAGAAATATTATGACCCCGGTGTTATAGGTCCTTTCTGTCTGCAGACATGTGTGGACAAGGACTTGAACTTCTACATATATGATGTGGCACCGCGTGTTGGTGGCGGCACAAATGTTCACATGTCTGTAGGGCACCCTTACGGTAATACTTTGTGGAGAAAACCAATGAGCACTGGTCGACGTGTTGCCTTTGAGATAAAAAGGGCTATCGAGACGGACCAGCTTGATAAGATAATAACGTAAGTTTCACAATGGTCTTTTTGACAAAAGCATATTAATCTAGGCCTGAATTTTTATTCAGGCTCTTCTTTTTTTCTTTGCTACTTCTTTCAAATACATATTATAGATGTAAATAATAGATTTTTTATATAATTGCATACATAATATCATTCATGTCCATCAGTCGAATCCCGACAGGTATAAAAGAGCTTGACGCAATCCTGGATGGAGGTTATCCTTCACAACAGGGTATTCTGGTCAGTGGCCCACCGGGTTCCGGCAAAAGCATTCTTGCAACCCATTTTCTCTACAAATCCTGTAAAGACGGAAAGAAATGCGTGTTAATGCTGACCCAGGTGAACGTGGAAAGCTTTCTGGAGCAAGCTGAAAGTATCGGATTGGATTTCAGGCCATGTATTGAAAAAGGAACTCTGGAAATAACCAAAGCCTTTGAGACACGCACGAATAAAATATACAACGCAGAAAGGCACGGAGCAAGAATAGGATTTCTGGAGAAGGATTGTGTTCAGAGCGTACAGGACATACCGGAGGATGTTGAGATTGTGGTTATAGATAATCTTGACATGTTATCGCTCTATCATAGCAAGGAAGAGTTTGCTGATAAGTTTTTCACTATAAATGACATTCTTTATGCTAAAAAATGTACCACTCTCTTTTTGGTAGGACAGGAAGAAAAGGGGATCAAACAGGCCATTGCACAGCACACTTCTTTTGGAAATATAGAATTGTACATGGATAGGGACACTGTCACCGGCAGAGGCATGCGGCAGATGTATATTCCTAAAATGCGGTGCACCTACCTGTCACTGGAACCTCTGAACTTCAAGATCACAAAAGAGGGCATAAAGATAGAGAGGATATTCCAGAGGGATGAAATAATCAACGATGCTCTTGATGCTCTTATTTGATATGACCAATCTGTGTCTGACTTTTTAAATTGTAATCATAGTAGGTTATATATGGTATCAGGGGTATATGGCAAGGGTTGCCGTACTATCAGATACTTGCATTTTCTGGTTCTTCGAAATCATTTAAATATGATTAATCGAATGATAGACCACAAATCTAAACATGATATATAAGATTTATACTGAATCACACTTTTAAAATAATGCCCAATCGGGAGGGAAATCAAAAATTGAGCCAACCTTGTGTTAATATCGGCATGGTAGGACATGTCGACCACGGAAAAACCACACTTGTCAGCGCATTGTCAGGAGTCTGGACGGACACCCATAGCGAAGAAATGAAGCGTGGAATATCTATACGACTGGGATATGCCGACACTACATTCAGAAAATGTCCTAATTGTCCCGAACCACAATGCTATACGGTAGAAAAAACATGCCCCGGATGCGGAGAACCATCTGAAGAGCTCAGGACTGTCTCATTTGTAGACGCACCTGGGCACGAAACGCTGATGGCGACCATGTTGTCCGGTGCTGCTATTATGGATGGTGCTATACTTGTTATCGCAGCTAATGAAACATGTCCGCAGCCTCAGACAAAAGAACACCTTATGGCATTGAACATCATCGGTATCGAGAATATTGTAATCGTTCAGAACAAGATCGACCTTGTGCCAAAGGAGAAGGTTGTTGAGCATTATCATCAGATCAAGGAATTTGTTAAAGGAACTGTTGCTGAAAATGCACCTATAATACCTGTCTCAGCACAACAGAATATAAATGTGGATGCTCTCATTATGAGCATCGAGGAAAAGATCCCTACGGCAGAACATAAGATGGACAAGCCTCCACACATGCTCATTGCAAGATCATTTGATATAAACAAGCCGGGAACTCCTATCAAAAACATCACTGGTGGTGTTATTGGAGGAACACTTACCGAAGGTGTTCTGAACCCTGGAGATGAACTTGAGATCAAACCGGGAAGAAAGGTAGAAAGTGAAGGAACAACGAGATGGGAACCTATAAGGACAAAGATATCAAAGATAGTTGCCGGTAAGGAGCAGGTAGAAAGTGCAACTCCCGGCGGGTTACTTGCAATTGGAACAACCCTTGATCCAACTATCACAAAGAGTGATTCTCTTACCGGACAGGTTGCAGGTCTGCCGGATTCATCACCACCAACACGTGATGGCCTTAAACTTGAACTTCATCTTCTGGAAAGAGTTGTTGGAGTGTCGGATGAGGAAGAGATCGGTCCTATAAAAACAAGTGAACCTCTTATGCTGAATGTCGGTACGGCTACGACAGTAGGTGTTGTAACAAGTGCACGAAAAGACATTGCTGAGGTAAAGTTAAAAAGACCGGTTTGTGCAGAAGAAGGTTCCACAGTGGCTATAAGCAGAAGGGTCGGTTCACGCTGGAGACTTATCGGTGTAGGAGTAATCGGGGATTGAAGGTAATTATTGATACAAATGCATTGATGATACCCGTTCAGTTCAATGTTGATATTTTCGAAGAATTGAGAAGACTGGGATATGATACCCCCCTCGTTCCTGAGGCTGTTGTCAACGAACTGAACCTACTGATAAAGAATCTCAGGGGAAAGGACAGAACCGCAGCAAAAGTTGCAAGGTCAATGGCAGACAGATGCGAGATAATTCCGGGTGATGGACATGCAGATGACATCATACTTGAAATGGCAATCATTTTCAATGCATCTGTACTTACAAATGATATAGGCCTTCGTAAAAGACTTATGGAAAAAGATGTTACTGTTATCTGCCTCAGGCAGAGGAACAGACTTGAAATTGTACCATAAATATGTGATTATAGATCAGTTTCAAATCATATAAGTTGTTAATATAATTAGTATACAGGATTATTGGAGTCATTCACTATGTATAAAAAGATGAAACTTGCCGATATAATTCGTGTTGCACCTGATCTTTTAGGCAAGGATGTTAACGAAAATGTCAAGAATGCTTTGAAAAGGAAACTTGAAGGCAGGATAGACAAGGAAATAGGAGCTCTTGTTGCCATCACTCAGATAGAGGAGATAGGAGAAGGACACATCCTTGTAGGTGATGGTGCTGTATATTACGATGTCATCTTTGAAGCCATTGTTTTCGTTCCTACTATCCAGGAAGTGATAGAAGGAGAAGTTGTTGAAACAGTTGATTTCGGTGCTTTCGTGAGTATCGGGGCCATGGACGGACTACTTCATGTGAGCCAGGTAACCGATGACTTCATGTCATACGATGGTAAGAACGGACGACTTGTCAGTAAGAATGGTGGCAGATCGCTTGCGGAAGGAGACAAGGTCAGGGCACGTATAGTTGCCGTGAGCATCAATGAGAGAGAACCAAGAGAAAGTAAGATAGGACTTACTATGCGTCAGCATTCACTGGGTAAAATAGAATGGCTTGAAGAAGCGAGAAAGCCATCTGCAGAGAAAGAAGAATGATATATATTACTGGAGAGCATTAGATGAGCGAACAGGTTTGCAGGGAATGCCACCGAATAGTTACAGGTCAGACATGTCCGATATGCGGTTCAAGCAATCTCAGTTCTGACTGGAGTGGTATGGTAATTATCATCGATCCGGAACGCTCGGAGATAGCAAAGAAAATTGATGTGAGGGTCCCGGATAAATATGCATTGAAGGTGCGCTAATTGGGCCTTCATTTAATGTTGCCCGATACACTTCGGCCGCGTTTTCGGAAGATATTCGGGTGTCTTTACAGGGGTAAGGGCAATGATACTATTGAGAAGCTTTCGGTGGACCTTGGTAGCCCCACAAAACTTATATCCGTGGGTGATGTTACTACCTTCCACTTGCTCAATCATGGAATAATTCCGGACATCCTTGTTGTGGATGACCGTACAAAACGCGGCCCGGCATCAGACCGGGTTGTAGTAGGCACAAAGCATAAAGGGTTCACTGAAATATCCGTTGACAATCCAGCAGGGGTCATAACCGAAGATCTGATAGACGCTGTAGGAAATGCGTTGGGATCGGATGAACATGTCAGGATATTTGTGCGCGGCGAGGAGGACCTTGCGGCTGTACCTGCGATTCTTATGGCACCGGAGGGGTCAGTTGTCCTTTACGGACAGCCGGACGAAGGTGTCGTACTTGTTAAGATCACATCAGATAAAAAGGAACAAATGAAAAATCTGTTAACTGAGATTCTCAAAGGACAGGAACATAAGTTTGATAAAGAACAAATAGAGACTATTCGGAGGAAACTGGATGGATATCAATATCATTAAGGATAAAAATAACGCACTCCTCAACAGGCGTGAATTAAAGCTCACTGTTACTTTCGATGATGCCACACCATCAAGAAATGACGTGAAAAACAAACTGGCAGCTATGCTTGATGTACCACTGGAACTTGTGATCGTTCAGGATATCGTGAACGAGTTCGGTAAACAGGAACTTAAGGTATATGTTAAGGTCTATGAAGATGAAGATCGTATGAAGCAGGTGGAAGAAGCATACGTTCTGGAAAGGAATAAGCTACCTGAGCCTGAAGTTGCCGAGGAAGAGGAAGAAGTAGCACCTGCTGAAGAAGCTGCAGAGGCTTGATTATCATGGCAGCAAAAGATTACTACAAGGTAAATGGAGACTCCATCGAGCGCACTCATCAGTCATGTCCCCGTTGCGGAGAGGGAGTGTTCCTTGCAGAGCACAAAGACAGGCGTGCCTGCGGTAAATGTGGATACACCGAATTCAAGAAATAATTTTTGCTAATTCTTTAGCTTTTTGTCGCAACCCTTGGGTTGCTTAACTTTTTCCTTTTATACTTATCCTGGCTTTGCTGCCTTTTTATTTCTTAGTGAAGCAGTAGATTTGTTTAAATATGTGCGTCCTGTTCCTATGATGACATCCATCTATTTGCAAATCCTCGATATATGGCAGTATAACATTTTTTGGTTATGTTAATAATTTTTCTCTTTATTGCTACTTATTCTGTCCCACGGTAATCCGAAAGCTTTAATTATGTCTATAATGTTAGCATATATTAGTTTTAAAACAAACATAATTAAAGTAATGATATATGGAATATAAATTTAGGAAAAACAATTATGATGATAGATTATATTTTAATTAGTTAATCATTAATATATAGTTACATATCAGAAGGGGTATTTAATGAGCTACGTTTACGCAGCCGTAACAGGTATACTAATAGGAATATTCATCTTTGGTCTGAAGACCGGAGTTGGATGTGGTTTTTCCACGATCAGGAAAAAAAATGTATTGTTGCTTGCAAGTGTTTACTTCGTTATTTCCATAATACTTGGCAGTCTTGTGGGAATAGTGGATCAGTCTTATCTTGAGGCAGTTTCTGACCTTGGGATGACATTGCATGTCCTGATAGCTCTGTTACTCATAGGCGCAGGGATATACACACAAAAGAAATGGAACTGCGGTTGTGACGTATCAAAGAAGACCTTCCTTGTCATATCAGTTCCCTGCCCCGTATGTCTGACAGCTCTTTTCGTGTCCTGTATGATACTTGCTTCGAGCCTTGGGGTCAGCGGATGGAAGGTCGGATTTTTGGTCGGATTTGTTTTCTTCATTTCGGTAATATCATCAACATGGATATTCAGGAAAATGAAAAGAACACCTGAAGACCTTGGAACTGCAATGATGTTCCTGGGACTTTTCTACCTTCTTGGGGCCATGATAGTTCCTGCATATATCAAAGCGAAGAAACTCAATATGGTCCTGAATAGTGGCGGTGAATTAGAGATAATTCCACTTTTGATATTCACATTGTTCATAATCGGAGGCTATGCACTCAATAGTATAAGAGGTCAATAAAAATGGATGCTAC
This sequence comes from Methanolobus sp., assembly GCA_021767785.1. Classification (GTDB taxonomy): domain Archaea; phylum Halobacteriota; class Methanosarcinia; order Methanosarcinales; family Methanosarcinaceae; genus Methanolobus. Next base: position 1,721 of record JAASSR010000084.1, on the reverse strand, counting down.
TTCTTCTTTATTTGGTATATTATACACGTTCTCAGCTTCATTGCTGTACCCGGTAATAATAATTCTGATATTGCTTGTGGTATTTTCCCTGATGCTTATAGGGGAATTCCTTTCAGAATATGCGAAAAGACATAGGGATATAGAGAATCTTGAACTTTGCTGCAATGAGGTACAGGAACATATTAATTCCCGGGAGTTCGAAAAAGCTGCAGGTTCACTACGCACTATAAATCAGAACATCATGGTAATGAGTTTCGCAGCCTCTGTTGCGGACCACCTTGAAAAGAACATGATACCTGCCATTGAATGGCTCTCGCAGGAATATGAGATAAAGATGGCAAAGAGGCTGGAACAGACCAGGATCGTTGCAACCATCTCACCAATGCTTGGACTTATGGGTACTCTTATTCCTCTTGGGCCCGCACTTATAGGTCTTTCTCAGGGCAACATCGAGCAACTGGCAAACAATCTTATGATAGCATTCGCTACAACGGTCATTGGACTGTTCGCAGGCAGTATCGGATACGTTCTCACACAGGTCAGAAAGAGATGGTACTGGCAGGATATGGCGGATATTGACTATATCCTGGACACCCTGGAGGTTGGGGAGTGAAAGGAAGAAGATACCGGCGAACAGGGCTCATAAATAATGAGGATGAGCAGAACCCCCTCACCGGGGTTGCCAACCTTTTTGATATTGCAATGGTATTCTCAGTGGCACTTCTGGTAGCACTTGTTATGTCCTATCAGATGCCGGAACTTCTGAATCCCACAGAGGATATAACACTTGTCAAGAATCCCGGGCAGAAGGATATGCAGATTATCATCAAGGAAGAAGGCAAACCCATAGAGGTTCTGAACATGACCGATGAAATAGGCGGTGGGAGCGGCGAAGCACTTGGAACAGCTTACAAACTTGCTGACGGAAGGGTTGTTTATGTTCCTGAAGAGGAAGGAGGAAATACTACTTCAGGTTAATTTTTTTTATTTTTTAAACAAGTTGGCTTGATTTAATGCAAACTTTGATTGTTTTAACTGATATTGATAAAATAATAAAAAAGATGGTGGTCGGTATGATAAAAGAAAAGTCAATTGAATGGAATCATTCTGGAATAATTGTAAAGACATGTTTAATCTTCCTGTTAAGTATTTTTATGTTTTCATCCAATGCAATGGCACTGGATCTGAGTCAGTTTGATTATGTTGCAGATACGACCTGTGATGTGAATGGGCAATATGCCTTTGCAGATTTACATGATGGAAATTATACAGTAGTTGCAACTGATATATCTGCAGATAGAACGAAATGGTATGCAGGTCATTTGAATGCAACTTTGAATGGTGTTGACCTTGTAAATCAAAATATCAAGATCAACAGCACAAATGAGATTACACTTGATCACAATGATATTCTTGGATATCTGGACAGGTCATCAATTTCCGGAACCACATACCTCTATGCAATGAGTGAATATTATTACAAATCAAGCGATCTGGTTCTGATAGACAAGCAAACAGATGAACTTGTAGCCAATACAACATCCGATAACAACGGCAATTTTACTCTTGAAGGTATCCCAAATGGAGAATATGTATTGTACTCGGTCAACCAGTCATACTCTAACTACTATGATGAATGGAGATGGTACAACGGAAAGATCAACATAACCGTAAACAGCTCAGATATTACAGATCTTGGACTGGAAGTATCCAGCAGCTCG
>JAASSR010000083.1 GCA_021767785.1 Methanolobus sp. | reverse complement strand
CTTGGTTTCCTTATGTATAATTCCGAATACCTGGGATACGTTTCACCGAGAAACAGAATCTTCTTCGGGATCGGTTTTTTAGGATCACTGACAACTTTTTCCACATTTACAGTACAGACATTTCAGATGTGTTTTTTTGAAGCAATCCTGAATACGACAGCAAACATATTCCTGACACTTACCGGAGTTTTTACCGGAAGAGGAGCAGTAATGTATCTGGTCAGAAGGAGAGAAGGAAGCAGTGGTCTATGAACTTGTCCTTGTAGGTGCGGGAGGATTCCTCGGTGCAATAATGAGGTTCATAGTATCAGGAACGGTTCCCACAATTAATGAGATACCTACCGGAACACTTACAGTAAACGCAATTGGAAGTTTTGTGCTTGCTGCACTCACGTTTTCATCCGTTGAGGGAACACACAGATTCTTTATCAGCATCGGAATGCTGGGTTCATTTACTACATTCTCTACATTTGCCTATGAAAGTTTCAGACTCCTGGATGAAGGAGAAAACAGATATTTCCTGATAAATGTAGGGCTTAACCTTTCTGTATGTCTAATTGCGGTTTCTCTGGCTCATCAGCTTTTACTCATATAATGTTGAACTGCAATAGTAAGGCCAGCAGAATGAGGATCATGCCGGTAATAAGACGTACTTCTGCACGCCTCTTTTCTCTGAAATCATTGACCTTTTGGGGATTCAGACCAAATGCAAGAAGAACACCCAATATGAGTATGGGTAGAACCACACCCAGATTATAAAGACCGAGATAAAAGGCCCCACTTATCACACTGTCACCGGATATGAGCATCTCGAGTATCATCAGGTATACAGCACCTACACAGGGTGCCTTGACAAGGGAAAAGATGCCTCCCCCTACAAAAGAGATGGCAAGGATATTTCTGCCTTCGGCCTTACCCATGAGATTTACGAATGAACCGGGAGTTTTAAAAGAAGAACTGGAATTTTTTTTTATGTAATAGGCATCGTAGATGTGCCAGATTCCAAGGAAAGCAACAAGCAGGACTGTCAGAGTTGTTATTGTCTCACGTATTTCAGGAAATGAACTTATAGTATTCAGTATTCCGAAACCTACTATCATGTACGTAGCGAATATCCCGGCACAAAAACCACCTATCAGAACGAACATGTCTCTACGTGACCCTCCTGAAGAAACAACAACTGATGCCAGAAATGCCATCACTGCAATAAGACAGGGATTAAAACCTGCGAGCAAACCTGCAATGAATATCACAAGAGGAGTTTGAGAATCCGGTTCACTGATATCCGAAATGTTTGAAACAGAATGGTCCTGTCCGGCTACATCCGGAATGGGCGGTGCTGTTTCGATACTCTCCGTCAGAAGTGTTTCAAGTAGCTCAGTATCCCCACCGTAGTCACTATAACTTATGACCACTGTTCTGTTGATAACAACTGAAGGAACAATTCCCACATCATATTTCCTGGCAAGACCTAAAGAAGAAGTTATCTCGTAAGAAGTGAAATTGATACCAGGATGCTGAGAAACTACTTTTTCAATTACAGGAGAGGCCTGATCACATTTAAGGCAGCCGTCCTCATAAAAATACTCTACAGATGTATTTTCAGCCTGTGCTGGCCCTGTAAAAAGCATCAGAAATAACAATAAAGTAAAAGCTATTCCGTAAGCTTTCAATTTAATGACAGGACGTCGATGAACAGGTATTTTTATCATATTCACTTTCCAGAACGGACTTAGTGCTTACTTCCAGGAGCTCACCGGAATTTGCTCCAACATAACCTTCGACCACATAAAGATCCTGTATACCAGGACATGAACAACTACGTTCCATGATCTCAATTTTCCACACATCTTCATCCGGATAACTGCTGTTAGATACGGATTCTATCAACGAGGTAGTTGTAACTCTGCGATCTTCAATTTTGAAATGAATGGTAAAGTATTCCGATACATTCTGATCAGCTTTTACAATCTCTACAGCCTGAGAAGAATTGATGTTTGGTTCGCTGACATCCAAGCCGGTGACATTCGACCCGAAATAGATGTATGCACCCACGATTCCCATTAGTACCAGAAAAGCAAAAACTGCTATAATTGTAATCCTGTTTTTTTGCATAAATAATATGGTATATCATTTATGCTATAAGCTTTGCTAAACAAAAATTATATCCGAACAAAGATGTGCTATTTATATAGCTCTAAGACAAATGTAAAGTTGCCTTATGAGATATATAACAGGACATAAGGGGAAAATTCATGAGAACATTGCTTCTGAGGATATATCTGAACGAGAACGATAAATATGAAGGGAAAACAGCACACCACGCTGTTATTGAGTTTTTGAAAGATCAGGGAATTGCAGGCGCTACCGTTCACCATTGTACCGAAGGATATGGGATACACCACCATATACATACTGCAAGTGTGTTAAGACTTGGTACCGACCTTCCGGTTATCGTGCAGGCAGTGGACTTTGAAAGAAAAATAAGGAAAATTATTCCTGAACTCAAAGAAATGCTTCCCACCGAACTTATCATAGTTCAGGAAGTAGAAGTTGTTTCAGGAGAAGGTTTTAAAGAGGAATAGATTAACACAATCCTCAGTTCATCTATAAAGTACAACTGTGCTTCCCCTTACATCAATAACAGTTGTCCTTGTTGCTTCCGCAAGTTTCTCTGCAGATACTTTTATATCCTCGGCTCCTGAACTGCTCTTCAGCATCTTTATCTTTACAAGACGATTTGCTTTGACCTGCTTATTAATCTCTTCAAGTACCGAATCAGTTATGCCGTTCTTTCCTACATTGATAAGAGGTTTTATTTTTGTTGCTTCATTCTTTAACTGATATAACTTTTCTTTTTCCATGACAATACACCTCATAATTCCAAGATATAATTGATTGAGCTGTGATTTTTAATAGATAAGACCATTATGCCACATATTCAAAAACAATTAAAGAACTAAAATCTATTGATGGTGTCAAAGGACCTTTTATATCTTATGGAGAGATATATCCGTCCCTTCAATGCTGTACTCGAACCAGGGTGTAGGCTTTGATGTCAATCCAACCACTCTCATGGCATAGCTATCCCCTACAGCCTTGATCTCGATCATACCATCAAAGAGTTGTTTGAGTGTTGCTATGGTCTGTGCATCATGCATTTCATCTTCCACAACATAAAGACCAAAACCATTAGCCGCCTTCACACGACCTGTGAAAACGTGTAGAAATCTGAAAACCGTCTGTATATTGGAATACATAAGAATAGTGGAAAGAGAATTGATACATAGATGTATTTTTTTCTTCTGTTTTTTTACCAGCATCTCTTCAAAGAACTGACTTATCTTGACACCGATCCCGGTCAGATCCACAGGACTGGATGCTCTTTTGATATGGGTAGTATCTGCAGCACCAAGGCCGAGGGTTTTGGTAACACAATCCACAATACCTATATTCGCCTCTGAGATATCCAGACCTTTGTCCTCGAACCACGAAAGTACACGCTCTCCGGGCTCCCGGGTAGAAACTATAATAGCTGAATCATCAGAGTTCTGTGTATTAAAAACAATAGCATCCAGCAGATCATCTTTTCGGCTCATAGGTGGACCTATCATCATCAGATTGGTTCCTTCCCGGATGCTACCTAGCAGCTCATCCAGTTCCTTGATACCTAAAGAGTAGCCAGACATGTTTCCTTCTTAATTGGGATTATATATACGATTTGCCCTTTTATGATTGCTGTTTTCATTAAAAGAGCCGGTTATTCGCTTTGTATACAAATATAAATACTAACATATATAAATATGTCTTTTGACACATTATAATTAAATAAAATATACAATATAAACCTTTTTTGGTTACTGGCGAGCATGTTTCACAAGATGCCCTGTTTCAGGAAGTATGATCTCATTCAATGCAAGCTCTACTGCAGAAGGTGAACCCGGAAGACAAAAGATCATTTTACCTTTGATCAGACCTGCGGATGCTCTGGTCAGAATCACAGAACTTCCTATCTGATCTATGCTTTTGTGTCTGAACAATTCCCCGAAGCCAGGAATCTCCTTCTCGAACATTGGTACAACCGATTCTATTGTCACATCTTTAGAAGCCAGACCTGTACCACCACTGGTAATAATAATATCTGCATCGCTGCTAAGAGCCTCATTCAGAGAACTGATGACCATGGATGGATCATCCGGAATCAGACTGTAGCTGCAAACATGATGACCGTTCTCAAGAATAAGATCTTTCATTATTTTTCCGGATACATCTTCCGCGTCATCCGGTAAAACGACATTCCCGTAAGACTCGTATCTTGAAGTAGAGATGGTGACCAAACTGAATGAATATGGCTTTTCTGAACCTTTTTTATGTTCGATTGTTGACGGACTGCTCATACGAAGTATTTATACCTTAAAAGGTATAAGAAACACTCGATAAAAGTATGAAAATCCTTGCAATCGATGTTGGAACCGGTACCCAGGACATATTACTATACGATACCGAAACTGAAATTGAGAACAGCTTTGTTATGGTCATGCCATCGCCAACCGTAATTGTTGGCAACAGGATAAAGAGCGCAACCAGAAAAGGAAGCGATATATTCCTGAAAGGTGATGTTATGGGTGGAGGACCATGCGTCAGGGCTATCAAAGTGCATATAAAGAACGGGTACAAAGTTTATGCAACCGAAAGTGCAGCTCTTACAATAAAAGATGATCTTAAAAAAGTAATGTCCATGGGGATCAATATAGTTAATGGATCATGCAACATCCCCGAAAATGCTGAGCATATAACCCTTCAGGACATCGATCTTGATGCCATCGAAACTGCTCTGGAAGGTTTTGGTGTGGATATGCCTGACATGGTCGCTGTGGCTGTGCAGGATCACGGTAATTCACCTGACATCAGCAATCGCATATACAGATTCAGGATATTTGAAAGCCTCATAGATCAGGGTGGTGATTTCATGCATTTTGCCTATGATGGGAATTCTGTTCCTGAAGAGTTCACACGAATGGCATCCGTATCCCGCACCCTTGGCATGAGATATGACAGTGGAGATATGAGGATCATGGACACAGGACCTGCCGCAATATTCGGTGCACTTCAGGATCCAAATGCAATACAACCTGCCATCGTGGTAAATATAGGAAATGGCCATACACTGGCAGCAATTGTTAAAGATAACAGAGTGGTGGCCCTTTTAGAACATCATACTTCAGCCCTTGATGGAGTGAAACTACAGCGATACATCAGCGATCTTGTCACAGGAAAACTTGAATTCAATGATATTTTCGATTCCGGAGGACATGGTAGCTATATAAAAGAAACACCCGGATCGGATGCTATAGAGTCTATTATGATTACGGGACCAAAAAGAAGCATGATGCAGAGTATGATGCAGAAAGACAGAGATGAAAAACTATGGAAAAAACTCCACTTCGCAGCACCTTTCGGTAGCATGATGCTATCTGGTTGTTACGGATTGCTGACACCTCATATAGAGAAGGATGTCTGAACGGTGATAAGACTTATAAACTCCAAGGTAGTATGGGGACAGCCATCGAGATTAAGCCATCTGTTGACAGGCAACATCAACAAATAGAAATATATACATATCAATTTAGCAAAAGCAGCAGTAATATTCACAATATCAATGCTTTTATTGCACTAATTAATTCAAGGAGATTTAATTCATGGTAAGAAAACCAGCAAGTATGTACAGGAACGTCAGACAGCGCTCATACACCAGAAGGAAATACATGGGTGGTGTTCCGGGAAGTCATATCATTCACTATGACATGGGTAACAAGAACACTGAATTTCCGGTAAAAGTAACACTTGTTTCAAGTGAAAAATGTCAGTTACGTCACACAGCACTTGAAGCTGCACGTATCACCGCGAACAGGGCAATGATGCTCGGTGCCGGAAGACTTGGTTATCATATGAAATTGAGAGTATATCCGCATGAGGTACTCAGAGAGAATAAACAGGCAACCGGAGCAGGTGCCGATCGTGTATCAAGTGGAATGCGTGCCGCGTTCGGAAAGAATGTCGGTACTGCTGCAAGGGTTTCTGCAGGCCAGAAGATATTTACAATATCTACAAATAAAGAGCACTTTGCCAAGGCAAAGAACGCGCTCAGAAAAGCAGGCCATAAATTGCCAACACCTGTAAGGATAGTAGTTGATAAGGGCCAGGAATTAGTACAGTGAACAAAATAAAAGAGGGATAAAAATGGATGATTACGAAGCGCTTCTGGATCGTGCAATAACTAACTTACCTGACAAGGAGACTACGGATGCCCGTTTCGTAATCCCCGAGCCAAAGATTATGGTGGAAGGTAAGACCACGATCCTTGAAAATTTCAGCAACATCATTGATGTCATCAACAGGGATAGCGATCACCTGATGAAATACCTCACCCGCGAAATGGGTACTGCAGGTAAGATCGACGGCCAGAGAGCGGTGTTCCAGGGGAGATTCTCAAAGGCCCTTATAAAATCGAACATAGAGGCCTATGTTGAAGAGTTTGTTATATGCTCTGAATGCGGAAGACCAGACACCCAGCTTACCAAAGTAGACAGAGTACATGTGCTGAAATGTGCAGCATGTGGTGCACACAGACCTGTGAAGAAGAAACGTTCCAGCGCACCTGTAAAGCAAGACTCCATCGAAGAAGGTAAAGAATACGATGTTCGTATCGAAGCAGTTGGTTCTAAAGGAGATGGAATAGCAAAGGTTGATAAATTCACCATATTCGTTCCGGGTGCTGCCAAGGGCGATACGCCGAAGATACGTATCAAAAGAATTAGCGGAACCTTAGCTTTCGCTGAAAAGATCTGATGCCTGAATAGCAGGTATCAAACACTTTCTTTTTTTTATTCAATCATACTGGAAGCAATGGTTATATAACATTCGTGCCATTAATATATTAAATATCAAATAAATTGATCAGGGAAATATATGGCAAGAGTACCCACAGGAATACCAGGATTTGATGAACTTATAGAAGGCGGTTTCATTGAGAACGACGTGATTCTGCTGACAGGAGGACCCGGTGCAGGAAAATCCACTTTTGGTTCACAATACCTTTATTCCGGAATTACGGACTACAATGAACCCGGAGTTTATATCACATTCGAAGAAACACCAGCGCGAATCATGAGAAATATGTGGCGGCACGGCTGGGACATGGAACGCCTCAGAAAAGAGAATAAACTCCGGATAATAAGAGCCGACCCAATAGCATACGGACGATATATTAAAAGAACAATGGACGATGATGACTCCGGGGACCATGAAAATGCTACTCTGGAAACTGTATTAAAACAAATATATGCAAGTATAAAGGAGATCGGTGCAAAGCGTCTGTTCATCGATTCACTTACATCACTTAAAATATCCCCTAACCCGGTAAATGTAAGGCACATTATTCTTGAGTTCATTAAGAACGTTGAGAGTTTTGATTGCACAACTCTGATTACAAGTGAGATTAGTAAAGACCCCGAAGATTTCAGTGTTGAAGAATATCTTGCCGAAGGAGTTATCTGCCTTAAAGTCTTCAGAATTGGTGGAGAAAGGATCAGATCCCTTGAGATATTGAAAATGCGGGGTGTGAAGCATGATGAAGTGCTTCGGCCATACGTCATAACTGATAAAGGCATTTTTGTCTATTCATCTGACTCTGTCATAGGCAAGGAAGCTGATGTGTTCTCCCTACAAAGGTCTTCGATTTTAGGGGAATAATATAAATGAAGGACGGTCAGAAAGATTCAAAGAACAAGGACATTGCGCTGGTTTCAATACCCGGACTTTCTATAAAGATGGATAAAAAAGCTGATTTTGTTCAGCTTAAAGCACATGGACCTTTGAGGAAAGCATGTGCACCTTTTTTAAAAAAGATCAATGAAAGACTGAAAGAAGAAAAACCTGCTCTTGTGGACGAAGAGAGGGTTATAGCTTCCACATGGTTGCCACCCATACCAGGCAAAGTATTTAACCGGTTGTTGCTGGCTGAAACACAGATAGCACTTGGAAGATACATACCTGAAACCGTTTCCTTTGAGATCACACGTAACTGCAAATGCAATTGCGAACATTGTGTGGTCAGCGGGGGTGAAGGAGACCTTGATATTGAAACCATAAAAAGGGCCATAGATGACGTATTAGATATGGGAGCAATGGTCATCGTCTTTACTGAAGGCGATCCCATGCTGCGGGAAGATATATATGAGCTTATCGATTATGTGGACAAGGAAAGAGCTATTGTAAATATGTACACACCGGGAACCGAAATGACACCTGAGAATGCAAGGCGCCTCAAAGAAGCAGGATTGCATAACCTGCTTGTGAGCATCTACTCCACTGATCCGGAGAATCACAATGCTGTCCGACGTCTGGACGGTGCTTTCGATTATGCCACAAATGCCATAAAAATGGGGCTTGAAGCAGGATTACTTGTAACAATGGCAACCCATGTATCCCCCAGGAATATAGACGAACTGCCTGAAATGTATGAATTTGCAAAAGAGCTTGGCGTTCATGAATTTTCCCTCTGGGAATCCGTACCAAAGAAAAAAGGTGATCCGATCATCACAGAAGAACACAGACAGAAAGTACTTGAGATGTATCATCGCATCAATTCCACCAAAGGCGGTCCTCGTATCTTTGCCAACACATACTTTGAGGGCGAAATGCTCGGATGCATGGCAGGCCAGAGATGGATGCATGTCTGCGTTGACGGTCTGGTAAAACCATGCCCCTACATACCGTTCAGTTACGGTAACATACAGAAGAGTTCCATAAAGGATATATGGAGCAAAATACGTAAGGACAGGCATTTCAGAGGGCAGAGAAGTACCTGTCTGATGCAGGAAAAGGAGTACCTCCGGCTTGTAGATAAGATTCCCGAAGATGCATCAAAGCCTTATGATATAGATAAAATAGAATCCTGATCATCTGATTTTTGTTTATCTGCCGGAATTGCCACTATCAGACATTTCCAGCAGTTTTTTGTTTTGCCGGTAAAAACCGAGCATAATTAATGTCACAATAAAGATCATACGCCAGATATTTGAAAAGATATCAGGCCACAGATAATTGAAAATATAGATTATAGCAATTCCGGAAAGCCACATAAAGATGGAATTGATAAATGAAGCTTTTGCAGGACCATATTTTCTGCTCAAACGATGTAGCAATTTCCAACCTGTGAAAAAATCAGTGAACTTCAATGCCTCAGTATTCTGAGAAGCGTCCATATATCGCCTCATCTTTGTTTTGTTGATTTGTAACCTTTGTTGTAATTAATAAGTGCAAACATTATTGTGATAAGGAAAGCAACTAAACCATATTGTAAAGGCATTAAAAGAAACAGGGAAAACGAGATGAACATCATTAAGGCTATAATTGCTGGAAGGGAATTTACTCCATACTTGCGGGCCGAATGCAAATTATATGCAGCAACTAAACCAAAGAACAGTGCTCCAAAATGAAAGAAAGTTATATTCATTTACATTTCCCCGTAAATTCCCATCCAATATTAGCAATTAGTAATATGCGTATTAAATCTTCATAATATACGGCAATAAATTTGAAGTGTATTATTATCTG
>JAASSR010000015.1 GCA_021767785.1 Methanolobus sp. | reverse complement strand
CAGCAGCCAAAAAAAGAATCAGTCTATAGTATCGTGCATGCGAGGCTTAATCTCATTGCTTTTCTGACCTTCGTCAAGATTACCGTTCTCATCGTTTTCCTTGCGGTTCATATCCTTGTGAACCATCGGGTTGAACATGAAGTACTTCTTCACATAGGCCATGATCTCTTCATCGGAGATGCAGGAAACCCTCTTCTCATCGTTGTAAAGCTTCTGGATTTCAGCCTGGATGGCCCTGAGACGCTTATCATTCTTGTCGATCTCTATCTGCACGTCCATGAGCTCGTTCAGTGTTTCCTGAACCTTGTACCTGAGTACCTCGATACCTGAAGAATCACCAATGAGGAATATCCTCTTTCCACCGACTATCTCAGGTGGATATGGTTCGTAGGTGAACGGGTTCTTGATAACACCGGCGGAGTGGATTCCTGATTCATGGGCGAACACGTTATTACCCACAACAGACTTGTTCCTTGGTATACGGACACCAATTTCTTTTTCCATGAATCTTGAAAACTCTACAATAGCTTCAAGGTTGTACTTATCAAAGCCTTCAATACGTCTTTTAAGGAACAGCAGTAGTTTTTCCATTTCTGCATTACCTGCCCTCTCGCCAATTCCCAGGAATGTCACGTTAGACCAGTTAGCTCCATGCCAGTATCCTGCAATGGAGTTAGCAACAGCAAGACCAAAGTCATCGTGACAGTGAGTCTCAATATTCCTGACGTTGAGCTCATCTTTCAGGTATTTTGTAATCATCGGGATGCCAAATGGCTCATCTACTCCTACAAAAGGTATGCCGAATCCAATTGTGTCACATATGCGGATGGTACAATCCGAATCAATATCCATGATCTTTTCAATAAGCGGGAATGTGAAATCATAATTATCAGCACGTGTCATGTCTTCGATATGTGCCCTTGTTCGAAGACCGTGGTCAACTGCATACTGAAGTGCATTGAGGTATTTTTCTTCTGCTGCCTCGCGGCTTTCAAGTCCCATCTTGTCAAAGATATGTGGGTCTGAAACTGACATCAAGACACCTGTTTCTTCAATTCCGTCAACATCCAGGACCATGTCTATATCAGCAGGATTTGCACGGGCCCATCCGGTTATCTCCGGGAACTCGTATCCGTGATCCATCATTAGCTTGATAGCTTTTCTGTCTCTGTCATTGTATACAAATGACTCGAGCTTTTCAATACCTATCCTGTGAAGATATTCGTATATATGCAGTTTCTGCTGACTCTTCATCACAATACCAGGCATCTGTGCCCCGTCCCTGATAGTGCTGTCACTTATGGATACTTCCTGCCCCAGAGGCAATTTTATTTTGGGAAGGTCGTCATAATCCTTGTATATTTTCATTCAATACCTCCTTAGGTTATGATCCTTAAGATTCCGGAGTCTGAATCAATTTTAGAAATGAGTTAATTAAGTATCCGATTGTTACATCAGACTACGTTTTTACTCCGGATTATTATCTTTGTTGTAAGGTGAACTTCTCTCTATTATAGACGCACTCCTACTTAAACTATCCTTTTTAGAAGCCACACCTTTTAATTTATTTCATATGTCTTCCTGAATAAACCTTTAAATCTTTATAATTTAAATGATTACATGATTGATATGTGGAGCGATTTACTCAGGAAGTTCGAAAAGTATCCGGCTCAACAGAAGGTTTTAAAGCTTCTTTTTGAACGTGGATTTCAGGTCAATGATGAAGGTAAGGTAATATCCGGTGCAATCGATATCGCACATACGCAACTTGCAAGAGAAGCAGGTGTTGACAGGCGCGTTGTAGATTCAACAACTGAAGTGATACTTTCAGATGAATTGCTAAAAAAGATCTTCCAGAATGTCACATCTATACCTTTTCTTCGTGATGTGGCACCACTGATGGGACAGGGTGTGGTGATAATCACTCCTGACGATGCGTCTCATAAAGGTATAATCTCAGAAGTATCCACGGTAATAGCCCGACATAATATCAGTATCAGACAGGCTGTATCAGATGATCCTTTTTTTGTCAGCGAACCGAAACTTACCATTATAACGGATACCAAAGTTCCGGGAAGTATTGTGGAAGAATTGCTTAAGCTGGATTCGGTCAAAGGTGTCAGTATTTACTGAAATTGAAATTAATATTTGCAGCTCACAGGACAGCTTTTGCAAATGCACGGAAAACCTTTATCATATGCATCGACCTGGAAGGATGCAACATCTTTTTTATCAGTTTTGACGGATGATCCATGTCTCCATAGCGGGTTATGGTTTCAAGTATTGTGGGATTGTTCATGGAGGCTATGAGTTCGTCAAGTTCATCATCTCCGAGTCCTCCTATAAAATTGTGTATCCTCATTCCCATGGCAAGTTCTTTTCCGATTTCAGACCTCCATTTTCTGTCATATTCCAAAAGGAAACCTGCAGAACAGTCCTCTTCTGCAGCCGCCTTTGCGGCAATTTTTCCTGCAATTTTTGCACAGACTGCACCGGTATATATCCCTCCTCCTGATGTTGGCTTGACCTGCCCGGCAGCGTCTCCGACTACCATCACTCCGTCAGAACAGGTATTTTCAAGTGGTCCGAGAGGTATCCCTCCCATAACAAGATCGAGTTTACCGCCACCATATCTGGAAGCTACATGTGTGTTCCTGGTAAGCAGCTTCTCAAGCACCTGAAAGACATTTGTGCAATATTCAGGATCAACTGCCATCCCGATGCGTGAAACACTATCATTCACAGGTACCGTCCATCCAAAAAAACCCGGTGCCTGAGAACCAACGAGCAATTCCACGAAATCAGAATTATCCGAATGATAAGGTCCTTCTATCTGTATCCCCGGAAGTATCTTTTTAACATTACCCAGACCTGTCATTTTTGCTATCCTGCTGCGGACACCATCTGCAGCTATTATCACATTAGCTTCTATTGCTTCAGGTCTTCCTTCCCGTACAACGGATAATTTCTGTTTCCTGCCGGATGTTTCAATTCCCGTGGCCCTTGTGTTCAGCCATAGTTCCACATTTTCATCAATCGCCATGGCAGCAAGACGGCGGTCGAACATCTTCCTGGAAACAACATAAGCTTTTGTCTTTTTCCCGTCAATTGTAAGAATCTTTCCATTCATGGGATGAACAAAAGCCCCTCTTACTGAATTTAACACAAAGTCATCAGAAGGCTCTATGTCACATTCACTGACCGCCCTTGTGCTCAGCAGCCCTGTGCATCCCACAGGGCTTCCAATGGATGAATGGTCCTCAACCATCAAAGTTCTGGCACCATGCATAGCTGCATATCTTGCTGCAGTGGAACCTATTGGTCCTGCTCCCACAACGATAACATCATATCCTGACATATTGACCTCTGCTCACATTCTGGATTATTGTTAGTAATTCCCTGAACGTGTTTATCTTATGGTCGGGTTTCTGGTCACTCAACATACTATCGTCTTGCTGGTCATAATCCCCGTATGTCGCATGTACTGTAATCATACCGATTTGTCCGGAGGGCACTATATCTCTTCTGAGACTGTCGCCTACATAAAGTGCCTCACAGGCTTTAAGTCCCATAGAATCAAGAGCATAGATGAAAGGTTCATGAGACGGTTTCTTATGTCCTGTCATATCAAAAGTAAAAAGTGAATCAAAAGATCCGCAGAGTCCTACTTTTTTGAGGCGCATACCGGCATTCCTGCTGTCGGCATCTGTAAGTATACCTATGATGAGTCCCATTTTTTTCAGATTAATTATGGTCTCTTTCACTTCAGGATAAAGTTCTATGGTGCTGATCTTTTCTTTTTCATATATAGCGCAGCATTCGCTGAATAGCTGTTCTGAGTATCTGTCATATTCATGAAGATAATCACTTATATTTTCAAAATCCTCAAATCCGTATTTCTTCCTTCGGAAATATGACAGAAGTTCATGTGGGTCTCCGGTTCCCATGTGTTCAACGATGGCATTGCAGGCAGCGATCTTCGCTTCAATGAAATCGAAAAGCGTGTTATCCATATCGAAGATAACTCCTTTGATGCTGCTTTCTATCTTTATTTTGTCCATGAGTGTTTCCTGCATCCGGTTTATATTATTCCTGTATGTTTGCAATTATGTGGAATTCATATATCAGGTGTTCGTCTGTTGCAATATTTCTTGAACAAGATTTATATATTAATTAGAAGCATACAAATAAATTGAACCATCTGTGATGATGGTCTACTAATGAGGGAAACAATGGTTACACAAATGCGGTCAGAGCAAAAGGACGATGCTACACATTTGCATTCAGCAATTACTGAAAACAAATACATGAGAAGGGAAGAAGAAGGCTTCTATTCCTCATGCGGTCAGGCATTTATCCGAATAGAGAGAAAATAAGGTCATTATTACATCTGAGTACTATATTTTTATTGATAGTACATAATATCCATTTCTTTTTTTAATCATATCTGGATCTCCAGGAATGATGCACGAACCCGCCGGGACTCGAACCCGGGTTCTAAGCTCCGGAGGCTTAAGTGATATCCGCTACACTACGGGTCCTTTTTGATTACAGTTCTTTCTGCATGTTTCTCATTGAAGATAAATATAATGTTGAATTGAATGTTGCATGGAACGTTACATGAAATGTGCATAGTATTGTATATATGAATATTGTGAATGTCAAAACGTTTTAATGTTCAATTGATATTTATTAGTATTCATGCGGACGTTATTCTTATATATCACAATTGTATATTAAATATATTCACAATTGTGATTATAATCTGCCAGGGTGGCGGAGCGGCTACGCAATCGCCTGCAGAGCGATTCCATCCCGGTTCGAATCCGGGCCCGGGCTTGAGGTTTTAACCTCTAAATAATGTGCAGGGGTCTCCAATGACTCCTGCAGAAAAACGTAACAACTTCAAAATATTCTTTCATAATCCTTTTATTTTATATATCAGGCAGAAGCATGAAAATAAAATTACCTTCCGGAAAAACAGAAAATCTCAACATAGGATCAATTACTGTTGAAAGGCTTCTTAATAAACTGGCGATAAGTCCGGGAGAAGTACTTGTATCAAGGGACGGAGAGATAATCCCTGAAGACACTGTTCTTTACAACGATGATAATATACGTATTATGCAGGTTGTTTTCGGCGGATAGTTATTGAACATGATGCTTTAAAGTCCATAACTGCCTATTTCTCTCTTTTTATATCCATTTCAAGCGAAACAGATCCCGGAATATCGGTTATCCTGCTCCCGCATGAATAGACGTTCATCTTTTTACTTCTAACAAAACCTATGATCGTGAGTCCACGTGATCTTGCTATCTCTATGGCAAGTGTGGTAGTTGCTCCTCTTGAAATAACTATGGGGATGTTAGCAGTAAGACACTTGCGTACCATTTCCGATGAGATCCTGCCGGAGCAGATTATGTATGTTCTCAGTACATCCGAAAGTAGATTTATCTATTAACTATACATATAAATAATTCTAACAATGTTTTTCATTTCATATCTTCTCGGAATTACAAATCTATATTGTCATATAATTACGACAATGTTGGTACAATAAAATGTATCAAGTGTTCATAATAATTGATGATATATAAGCACAAAAAAAATAGTATAAAATTTAAAAAAATCAGAATAACGACATTCAATAATTCAACAAATTATATTTTAAAAAATCAAGATATTATATAGTAAAGGAATTGGACTGTTTGGTAGTAATACAAAAGACACAATCATGCATTAAATCTACAGCATATCTAAATAATTTATCCCCACTTTTCCTTTTCCCCATCAGGTAAATCCATGAATTGAGTCCAGTACATCCAATATACCCGGTTCCCTTCTTTTCTATTTATTAATTGGCATTCATCTAGTAAAATATTCAAATATTTATTTGCAGTCGCCCAAGACATATCTAACTTTCTTGCAATTTCTCCTGTGCTTCTTTCTATCCTTGAGTTATACAAGAAAACCAATATTTTTTTCTCAAATATTGTGTATTCACGTTTAGATTGTTGCATCTTCAATTACCTTAAGTGAAAGGATTATTTCTCTTCTCTTCTTAGAAGTATCATCGTTTTCAATAGATAGTTCTACTTTATCTCCCTTTTTAAGGCTATAAAATTTGGATATTTCACTTGGAATTCGAACAAAGAATTGCCTCCCATCATAATTGAGAGCGGCTTCTTTTCTAATAGTTAAAATATCACTATAGCTTTCAAAAATATCACTGTGATCCTCATTGCTCTCCTTTAAAAAATCAGGAACACATGGAATTTGATAAGTTTCTGAAACGCTATGCTTCTTTTTTGATTCTGGTAAGTCGTCCATTGTACCAACTCAATAACTTTTGTCACTGGTATGAGTATATTTTAGTTTATACTTAAACATTATGCGTACGAAAAAAGTGCAATTATATATAGGATGTAATCATGAAGTATATTCGTACTAAAAAAACTCAAAGATACTATGCCCCAAATTTCCAGACAAACAACGTTAGTAGATTACAATTCCAAAAATCACAAGGAGAATCTAACAAAAAAAGAAGTAACAAGAATAGCTCAGGATATACTTGCACCATCTATTCCGTTTAAGATGCGTCATAATTGTATTTATTCCAATGCAGATATTTTGCGTGTTTTAATAAAAGCAGCTTCAGGAAAAGTTTGTACCGAAAACGGCTCGAAAAGTTTAAACGCACTTTCATCTAAAAAAGCACCTGATGGAGATACGGTTCTTTACCACATCAAGAAATTAAGTGTGGACGAAATAAATGAACTGTTTCTTATAAACTATCATAGGACATTTAGGGATGCAAAATCTAGAGGTTTACTTTCCGGTAAATTCGATATAGCCATTGATTTTACTGATCAGATGCATTATGGCAATAAAAATAATCCCATGGTTGTAGGCACGCAGCCAAAAAATGGTTCATCTCATGCCTATAAATATGCATCTGTATCAATTTTAGAAAACAATCAAAGATTTGTTTTAGCAGCAATTCCAGTCGATTATTTTTCAAAAACTGTCAAAATTGTAGAAAATCTCCTACAGCGTGCCAGTTCAATTATTAACATCGATAAAGTTTACTTTGACAGAGGTTTCTTTTCAGTAGATGTAATAAGTTATCTAAATGATAATAATTACAAATTTTTAATGCCTGCTAAAAAAAACACAAAAATAAAAAATATTATACGAAAAGGTATAGTTTCTGAAGTTGTGGATTATACCATGAATTCAACCCATAAAAACACGAAATTTAAATTAGTTTTTATGAAAGAGAAAGAAATAGGCAGAACAGGTTTAAAAAGAAAGCGAAAGGTTAATGAAAATGATCAGATTAAAGTTTTTGCTACGAATTTATCTAAGAAAACTCTCAAAAACTTAGACTTGTTTGAATCATATAGAAAAAGATGGGGAATTGAAACTAGTTACAGGATGTTCAATATATTTCGACCTCGAACAACTTCTGTAAAGTATGTTGTCCGCTTATTTTATTTCTTGCTTTCAACTTATTTATATAATCTATGGGTTTTGACCAATATACGTGTCTGTTCTTTCTATGTACTAAATCCTGAAAAAGAAAAAATTACATCTTTCATATTCATTAATTTAGTTCTTTTATTTATAGAGTCGGCTGACGAAGGTGTTTCTCTTTCCTAATTGAATTTATAAGTATAGTTTATGAAAACTATTTTTAGTTATATATTAATAAGATAAATCTAATTTTTGGTATATGACAAAAGTAAAAATAGAAAAAGATGGTCGTAGATGTGGAAGATGTGGACATGAATGGATTCCACGAACTAAAATAAATGAAGAGCCTTTGATATGTCCAAAATGTAAGTCTCCCTATTGGAATAAGCCTAGGAAAAATAAGTTTAAACAAAACTGACTTCAAATTAATCGATTAAGTATGAATAACAATGCAGTAACTAAGTTTTGTTATCTACTCTAGTTTACATAATAGTTTAAAATGGACAATACTTGGAAGTGTTACTTATCACAAGAACGAAGGATGATCCAGAGTTTACCGTATATAAGTAGTTTTAGTTTCTTGATACAGCACAAATTATATAAAAAATTCCAACTGTAAATCTCATATCCCTTTTAAAGTATCATTCACAAATGACTTATTCAATATCAAACTCTAAATTTTTTAATCAATGAGTTCCTAAATCCTGAACGAACAATCAAAGTTGGTGACTTTGAATAGTTAATATTAAAGAATCCACTTACGTTTGATGCTTCTGAGACTTGCCACAAACAGAACTACACAGAGGCCAATAAGGATGATCAGATCTACGAAAAAAGGCATGATATATCCACCGTGGACAGCTCCATGTAGCATATCAGCTCCATAAGTCAGAGGAAGCGCATATGAGAGAGGCTGTATGAACGTAGGAAGCGCTGCAATTGGGAAAAAAAGTCCGCAAAGAAAAATCATCGGAAATCGGAAGAAATTTGAAAATGTCTGCGCTTCAAACACTTCGCTAACCTCTATTGCAACAAAAAATCCTAAAAATGTAGATACAACCGAGATCAGAAACACGGCAAGCACGAAAACAATCCATTCAACTTGGGACAAATCTATAAGAAAGGCAGCTATGACAACGGGTACAAAAGCATTTGCCATCCCAAATAGAATAGCTCCGCTGGTTTTGGCCAGCATCAACAGTTCAAGAGGAATCGGTGCAAGCAACAATCGTTCAAACGAACGGTTTTTCTTTTCAAAAGTCACAGTAACGGCAAGTAGAGAAGTGGTGCCAAAAAGGATAGATAATGCTACTACTCCAGGAAGCACTGTTGAAACGCTCTCCATGCCACTTCCTGATCTAATGAAGAACATTGTCGTCCATGCCAATGGAAATATCAGTCCCCAACTAATGTTTGGTGGTTTTAGATAATATGATCGGACGTCCTTGAGCATAATATTCCAAAAGGCTATCAAGAGTCTCATTGTTTGCCCCCTTTCTTTTCTTTTTCACTGTGCATGGTATCCGCTCCAATGCCGGTAACATTAACAAAAACGTCTTCAAGACTTAGCTTTATTTTACGAGCTTCCAAAACATCCACGCCTTGTTTATCCAAAAAGCAAACTAGTGAACCTACGTGAATAGATTCATCAGCTTCAACGCTTATCAGATTCTTTTGGATGGTCATGAACTTTAGGCAGGGAAACTCTTTGTTGAGCTTGATTTGTAAATCGTCAGGATAATTCGAGCATGAAATATGTATTACATGCTTTCCCTGTATAGGCTGTACCAGATTTTCAACAGAATCTACACGAACAATGTTACCTGAAACGATAAAAGCGATGCGATCGCAAAGCTGCTCTGCCTCCTGAATATAATGAGTAGTCAGAAATATTGTTGTTCCATTCCTGTTCAACTCTCTGATGAGCTTATGCAAATGTCTTGCACTGGCTACGTCAATACCAGTGGTGGGTTCATCCAGAAATAAAATTTTGGGTTTATGAATTATTCCGGCTGCAATGGTGAGCTTACGCTTCATGCCCTTTGAATAGCTGTCGAACTTGCGGCTGGCTGCCTTCGTTAAATCGAAAGCTTCCAGAAGTTCCCTAGCTCTTGCCTGGCGTTCGGTCTTGCTCATGCCATAAAGAGCGGCACAGAAACAGAGGTTGTCAAAGCCACTCAACTCTGGATACAGGTTGTTTTCATCCGGGACCACTCCTATAAGATGTTGGGCTCCACGTGGCTTTTTTGTACAATCAATCTCACCGATATGGATTGTCCCTGTGTCTGGAAGTGCCAGGCCGGTAAGTATATTGATGGTTGTGGTTTTACCCGCACCATTTGGTCCTAAGAATCCAAAAACTTCTCCTGACAGCACTTCAAACTCTACGTCTGCAACAGCTTGGACATCACCAAACCTTTTACCAAGCCCTTCCACTTTAATTGCAGTATCGTTATCTGCACCACCCATTAAACTCATTTTGTTCATCTTCTGTTTTTAAAACTCTTGGTTATGGCTTTTTAAATAATTATAGAGGACTTCGATAAACCTATAAATCCAGATAATTGCTTATATAGGGTTTATAAGCAAGTGCTCAAAGGATGGGGTTAATCGAAATCCTCTATGGATTAAATGAAGCAACAAATTGGTGTTACTTCAGGAAGTAATATTATTTCATTTTCTTTTGATCTCTCCAAGGTGTTCATCTACTGAAGCAAGTTCATTTTCAAGTTGATGCTTATACTCTTCCAGAAACTCTTGCTTTTCTTTAGCAGATACAAAACAACGGAACGAATGTTCGCATCCACATTCACAAACGGAAACATGGTTCAAGTACCTAATATTTCTTTGGTGTCCTTTTTGTCTGCAACACATATTTCTCACCTCACTTTAAGTTACATACTAACTATTAATTAGAAAGTATTTAACATCTCAAGTTTATACTAATATAGGTAGTAATGGAAAAGGAACCAACTATGAAAAAAGAAAGTAATAATCACTGTGGAAGTATTCAATGCGCAAAAAAAGGAGGGGATGAAATATGTTTATGCTCTCTTGATGGTGTTATCAACGTGATCAGTAAAAAATGGGCATTGTTGATCATCTGCACCATCGGAAACAGAAAAAAAATAAGATTCAATGAAATCACACAGAACTTGGGGAACATAAGCCCTAAAACATTAACCGACAGGCTGAAAGAGCTAGAAGAATTCGGACTGATCGAAAGGGAAGCTTTCGCAGAAATACCGCCAAGAGTCGAATACTCATTAACAGAGGATGGTATTGAAGTTAGAGATGCAATGATACCTTTGATGGAGTGGACATTCAAAAAAGAAGCACAAAAAAAATAACTCTAGCTCTGTAGAAATCCTAGTGGCCAGAGCCTGTCTGCAGGTATAAGTATTCCATCCTGCCGGATGGCTGTTCGTAAACCCTTTTCAATCGAATCAATTGCTTTTTTCCCTGGCCACTACAACATCAGTCAGTTAGGTAAAATACATTCATAGTTTTTGTGATTGCCAATTAATGAGTATAATCAATTAGCTGTATCGAATCACCGATCTTCTTCTCAATTGCCGTTTTCATCTGTTCAGCATGCGGACAGGCAAAGCTAATAGGGTTTCCTCGTGTGATACATGAAGCAAGAACGATTGTATCAGCTCCGCGTCTGACCATTTCAGCGGCCCTCTGAACTGCTTTCTTTCCAGGGCAGCCACCACATGAAACAACACCTATGACTTCTATTTCACCCTCTACGCATTCGAATGCGAGTTTTTTCTCCTTCATTACTTTAAAATCCGTTGTTGCGGGACATATGTCCTCTGTTTGCATACATCTGATCAATCCTACTTTCATGATTGCACCTCTTTGACATCTCCAAATATGCTTTCTGCCAGCAAAACTGAAACGTCCTTCATATTTAGTTCTTCATCCTTTGATTTACAAACACCGCCTATATGATGCATGCAAAAGGGACAATACGAGACCAGCATATCGGCCTTCTCTTTATAGTCCTTAACCGATAACATGGCAATATCCGATGATATTTCCGGGAAGTTGGGCTTAAGACCAGCAGGTCCTCCACAGCATACATGTTTGCCATCAAAGAGTTCCTTGATATCCACATCCATGCTGGAGAGGATATCCCTTGATACATCCTTTGATTGCTTCAGAGGACAGGCATCCCTTACAGCAACAGTATACTCAAGTTTATTTGGTCTGAGAGTACCATCATTTATCAGATCCCTGAACAGGTTGAGAGAATGCTCGACCTCAAAGTTCAAATCCCTGTAGAGTTTAGGATACTCACGGCCCAGAACTAAATAGCAGCCGGGGCATGAAGCTATAACCTTCTTCACTCCCAGGGATTCAATGTAATCTACGAATTTCTTTGCATGCACGGCTGCCTCATCGAGATGACCGTTGTCTATGAGGAAAAGCCCGCAACATTTTTCATCCTTCAAAAGCATTGGCTTGATACCTACATGGTTGAGCAGGCGAATAGTTGATCTGGCTATGTCCGGCTGGCTGTGCGCGATCCAGCAGCCTGTCATATAGGCTATATCAGAACTCTCAGCCAGTTCAAGGTCATCGGTGACCCAGTCAAATCTTGTTGAAGGGTCCATACCTCCGGGACTGTTACGCTCAATAATGTTCTTTGAGATAGCCGTGGTCTTGGCAGGCTCTCTGCCCTGTTTTGCTAACAACTCCCTTTCATATTGGATGATATCTGTTATGGGAATGTCCACAGGACATACGTCATCACATGCCCCACATCGTGTGGAAAGGTAAATGTTGTCCATCTCATCCTGTGTAAGCTCTTCACCTGCGACAATCTTCGCAAGTGATTCGATCTTCCCTTGAGGAGTAAAACGATTACCCTCAGTAACCTTGTTGGCAGGGCATACAGCCCAGCATTTCTTACAATCAATACACGAACTTATTTCTTTTTGGAAACGATGCATATGGCAACCTCACTTTTTCTGTGGAACATAACGTTAACAATCGACTTGGTAGTTATTATATATTCACAATATAAGTTATGAACTTTTGGCATTTATGCATCTCTGAAAAGTTTTCCAAGTAATCAGCCTTTCACATGGATCGAGAACTATTAAACATGCCTAAAAGAAACTGAGTAAACGTTTACTCGTTTACTTTTGAATTTGAATTCAATTTGTTCTATAGAAATTCTCTCTTCCAAAAAATAATACTTCTAAAATGTACTTCCAACGATAAAATTTATTGAAGCTCAATGCCAGATCGATTAGGGACCTTTAAAAGACACTTTTCGACAGATTACAAAACAACCTGTAGTCCATCATAGATAAACTTCAGACTCACCGCTCCGATAACTAACAACACGAAAGTCCTGAACTTCTTCTGAGGAACCTTTGACACGATTCTCTTCCCAGTGAACGAACCGGCTATTGCTAATATAAAAAGTATTGGTATATAATAGTAGTACTCCTGTGGGAGATAACCACTCGCCAGATAAACTGGTATCCTAGAGATGTCAACAGCCAGGGAGATTGCTGCGGCAGTGGAGATATAGACTGACTTCTCAAGGTTGTAGGTCGTCAGGAAAGAGGCCCTCAGTGCTCCTCCCGTACCGATGAGGCCCGCAAAGAAACCGGAGATACTGCCACCAAAAATTGTGTTCCTTACTGTGGCTTTTACTGACATATCTGGTCTGGAGATAGATAGTATCACATACGCCAGAAGAAAAATACCGAGTATAAGCTTTAGAACAGGCTGCGGGATGTAACCTACGAGCAGTGCACCGACGATGGTAAGAATAACACTTGGAATGCCAAATCTTAGAAGTAAATCCATGTTTAACCCATGCCTGAAAAAAGTTATTCTTCCAATATTCCCTGACATGTGAAATATCGCTACCAGTATCAGTGCTGTTTTGAAATCGAAGAAAAACAAGGCTATTGGAAGAAAGACTGTCGATGAACCGAAGCCTGCCATGGTACCAATCACTTCTGAAAAGAACGCAGCTATAAAAAAGAGTATGTCTGGTTCTTGCATAAGATGATATTTCTAAGGTGCAGTATAAACAGTTTATGTTTGAAGCAGGAATATACAAAGATATTTTATTTAGCGAGAAGAAACTATATATGACTCTATCCTTTAATAAGCGAAATAAAAAAATACTTATTTAATAAAATAATTGTGTGATAAGTATTAAGGACTTTAAAGTGGATTCACCATATCAGCCAAAGGTCAGGATCTTATCCGATTCTTCTACTAATATCAATAAGTCCATCATGGTTGATATCGGACAAACATCGGTTCCTTCTTTCTGTCTTGATTTCAAGCAGGTCCCGCAAGCGAGAATCTGTCCTTTATTCTCAACAAATGAATCGATCTGTTCTCTTACATTGTATTTTTCATCTTTGATTTCCTCTGCTTCAACTCCTTTATTCAGCAAAAAAATCTTTACTTCATGGTCCGCTTTCAGTGACGTAACCCCGAATCTGAAAGTGTTCCAGACAACTTCCGGTTCATTTGTGCTTATAACAATACCGAATTTCATTTTATCACCTCTCTTTACTCAGGACAATTCCATAATGGTATGGTTCAAGATCATATATATCCGGATTGCCGAATCCTGAAGAGATAGCCCATTCAATGCATTTTTCCGGTGTAGGCCGGATTTCCATTGGTGGTCCTCTCGGAGTTACCGGATCGTGGTTCCAGTGAATGATCACCACTTTTCCATTTGGTCTCAGTATCCTGTAAGCTTCTCTGAGCAGCTTTTCCGGTTCCTCCACATGTAAAATGTTAGCAAGGATAACATAATCCACACTTTCATCTTCAAGACAGCTGCCTTCTGATATGAAATCACGGAGTACAGTTTCAACAATGTTCAGATTTTCCGCCTTTACCTTTTGTTCTGTGACCTCTATCATTTCCGGCTCGATGTCGATAGCGCAGACCTTTCCGCTTATTATCTTTGCAACAGGGATTGTAAAAGTTCCATACCCACTACCAAAACCTGCTAGATCTGCAGCCTTATCATTCAAACTAAGTATTTTAAGGATTTTATTCGGTTCAAAAAATCCTTTCCATACATCTTCATCAGGCATTCCGCTTTCTCGGACTTTCATTTTTCAAGGATTTGCTGATAAGGTATTTTCCTGGTATTCAAATCTCTTTGAAAACCTTTGCAAGTGATTCCCCTTTAACATGAATGGAGAACTGGTAGAGATATCCAAAGGGTACTAGATAAACAGTTATTCCTTTGTTTTTCAACTTTTCTTCAATTGCCACGATTACTTCCATTGCAAATTCGGGTGATGATTTACTTGAAGACAGGTGAGCAAATGAATGTAAGACAATTTTATCCTTATTTACTTTATTCAAATACCACTTGATGTTTCCCACTGCTTTTTTAATTACTTTGCTTTTTCTCTCTTCATCCTCAGCTTCAGCATGTATAAAAACAACGGCAGTGTCCTCTACCTTTTCTTCGATTTCTACATCCTCCACGTTTTCAATCGTTTTGCAATGTGTGTCGAACCAAAAATACTCAACATCAAATAATAACAGTTTCATATACCCCATTCCTTATAATAACCAGCATTCAATTAAAGTGCTGAAAATGCTAATAACCATTTACTCTAACCCTCTTACCCGGGAATAATGGAGACCCGGAGTAGATAAAATACAAAGGAGATTAGTTCTCCTTCAACAAAAAATTGCCTATTCAAACAGACAATTCGACATCTTCGCCAAAGCCTACAAAGTTGCTAAAATCCCTTGCATGGGTTTTGTAATCGGTATAGTACCATGCACCATTCTCATAGACTTCATTCCCAATTACGATATCATAATAATTTATCTGGCCCTTATCGTCTTCTGTCTGATGGTCATTCTCCTTTAAATATTCCATATTCAGATAATCGCGATTGAAATATTTAATTCCATCAATCATTACAAAATCATTTGTTTTTCCAAGTTGTGTGCCATTCCATTTGATTTCCCATTTTAGCCTTACCATGATATTCATTCCTTATTTTCTATATGAATCGTTTATTTACAAAGTTATTAATAACCGTACGTATACAGTTATTTGCAACTTATTCAGAAATTAATATAACATTAACTATAATATCATATCAACACCGTTGATTTAAACAAAGGGAAGCTATAACATCAAATAACTATGTAGACTCTTTGATAGAGATCGATACGTTAATGCTATTTTTATTCACAAAAGACTTAACATGCATAAAATGCCAATGCCTGTAGGTAAAATGCACTCTTTCAAAAGTCTTGAGAATATCAAAAACTCATATATTGAACGTATCCATCAGGTATCAGATGAAAGAAAAAAAGGGAAGAAATCAGTTGGTACCTTTTGTCTTTTCGTACCTGACGAGATAATCTTTGCTGCAGGTGCTGACCGTATGATATTATGCGGGGGAAAGAACGATACTGTATCCATTGCGGAACAGTATTTACCAAGGAACATCTGTCCCCTTGTGAAATCCTCTTTTGGATCGATTGTCAATGATGGCTGTTCGGGTATAAAATCCTGCTCTCACTTCAGTATGGTAGATATGATCGTAGCTGAGAATACCTGTGATAGTAAGAAGAAGATGTATGAACTGCTGGATAATTATGTTCCGACTTACGTAATTGATCTTCCTCAAAGGCCTGACACTCCTGAAGCCATGAGATATTTCCTTTCCGAGCTCGAGAAATTCAGGGATGCCATGGAACAGCTCACAGGCAATAAGGTCACTGATGAAAGGCTGAAGGAAGAGATCAGATCCTCTAACGAGACCAGGAAACTTCTACATAAGCTATACGAACTACGTAAAAGAGATCCAAGTCCTATAAGCGGTATCGAAGTGCTCAAAATACTTCAGAAGCAATATTTCTTATCACCAGATAAACTAAAAGAGTACCTAAGGGAGCTTATCAATGAAGTTGAGAGCACTGAACCCGAGCAGGTACACAAACCCAGGATAATGATATCTGGTTGTCCCATGCCGGGTGGGAACACAAAGGTACCTGCAATCATAGAGAGCAAAGGCGGCGCGATCGTTGCAGAGGAAAGCTGTACCGGCACGAGATCGTTCTGGGATATGGTCGATGAAAACAAGGACCATATGTTAGCACTGGCCGAAAGATACATAAAAATACCCTGCTCCTGCATGAGTCCAAATGAAAGGCGCATAGATAACATCCTCGAGCTTGCAAGAGAATTCAAGGTAGATGGTGTGGTCTACTATACGCTGCAATTCTGCCACGGATACAATATCGAGAAATATAAGGTTCAGCAGGCTTTGAAGAAGGCCGGGATCCCAATGCTTTCCATTGAAACGGATTACAGTGACTCCGACGTTGAACAGATAGGACTCCGTGTGGATGCATTTTTGGAGATGATCTCATGATCTCAGTGGGAATTGATGCAGGCTCGGCCACAACAAAAGCAGTGCTTGTAAAAGACGACAGCAGCATAGTCCACTCCATACACCCTACAGCATTCGATTTTGTTTCTGCGGCAGAAAAAGCATATGAAGATGTGCTTAGAGTCGCAGGTATTGAAAGAAAGGATGTCGACAGTGTATACTCTACAGGATATGGAAGGAACAATATCAATTTTGCGAACAAGGCCATCAGTGAGATAACTGCGCACGCTATGGGTGTATATCATTTCTATTCTGAAGTTAAAGGGATAATAGATATTGGCGGTCAGGACTGTAAGGTTATAGCTGTAAATGATGGCAAGGTAACTGATTTTCTAATGAACGACAAGTGTGCTGCTGGTACAGGCAAATTCCTGGAGTACACCGCAAGGGCACTTGAAGTGCCGATAGAAGAGCTTGGGAACTTAGCACTTGCTTCAGAGTCACCTGCAGGCATAACAAGCATGTGTACTGTTTTTGCAGAATCTGAGGTTATATCACTTCGTGCAAAAGGATTCTCAAAAGAGGATATAGCAGCAGGACTCGTTGAAAGTATCGCCAGAAGAGTTGCCGTCATGGCCAGACAAGTTGGGCTTAAAGAGAATGTGGCTTTTGTGGGAGGAGTGGCAAAGAACACCGGCATAAAAGCGGCACTTGAGAAGGAGCTGGGTATATCACTCCATATGGTTCCAGAACCACAGATCACAGGGGCGCTGGGAGCAGCACTTTATGGGAACAGCTGATGAGTGAGGTTATAATTTTTAAAAAAAGTCATGTAGGTTTTGGTTACATCGTAATTCCGAGACAGTTAAGTAAACATTGACACAATCAATATAACGGCGTTAATAACATAAAATATATATTGAAAATAGTGTAAACGACAGCAGATTAAGATTAAGCATCTTATGTGATTCTCACAAAGGGACAAGCATGGTCAACCTTGAAAAATATCAGTCTTTCTTTATACTAGGATCCGTAATTGTTGGATTGGTCATTGGGCAAAATACGATTATCCAAAACTATGCAGCTTTCTTTATTGTCCCTTTCCTGATGATAATGCTATATGGGATATTCTTGCAGATTCCTCTCAACCAGCTAGGAAATTCTTTCAAGAATTGGAAATTTGCTAGTGTCAGTGCAAGTATCAATTTTATATTTAATCCATTGCTGGCATTTGTACTCGGGTTTGTCTTCCTAAGGGATGTACCACCACTCTGGATAGGTTTCATCATGTTGATGGTAACTCCGTGTACAGACTGGTACTTGCTTTTCACAGGAATCGCACGTGGCAATGTGCCGCTTTCTGCATCCATCCTACCTATGAATCTGATTCTACAGTTGATATTGCTACCATTATATCTGTTGATCTTCGCGGGAACTATCGCAACTATTAATATCGGCCTGTTACTCGAAAGTGTGCTCCTTGTACTCCTTATTCCTTTCCTTATGTCATTGATAACAAAAAAGGCCGTTCCAGTATTGAAAGGAGAATATTGGCTTGAAGAAAACATTTTTCCAAAACTTGACCATTTGCAATTCTCTTTTCTGAACCTTGCAATCATAGCCATGTTTGCTTCACAGGGAGAGCAGCTGGTTCAGAATCCATTGATACTATTGAAGCTCGTACCTCCTGTCCTGTTATTCTTTGTTATCGTCTTCATTGTAGGACAGATGGTTGGAAGATATCTTAATTTTTCTTATCAGGATACTGCCAGTTTGAACCTGACAACTCTGGCACGAAACTCCCCGATAGTATTAGCAATTGCATTGACTGCATTTCCCGATGAACCTCTTATCGCACTGGCTCTTGTAATAGGTCCTTTGATTGAACTACCTGTCCTTGGTATTATATCCCATACACTACTCTGGATAAGGAAAGGGCGATTAAAAGAAAGTGATGATTCTACATAGATATAACCTACAAAAAGCATATATTGAGCTTAATAATTTACATAATTATAAATAAGTTCAAGTTAAAGTTTTAAACTTAACACATAATTTAAGTTAGGTGGATAATTCAATATATTCTTGAATTTAACAGAATTGTTAAATACATTATACGGATTAACAACTTGAAAAGTTTATACTAAGTAATTAAAGTAAACTTGAATTGTTATATTTATTGCAAAAATGATGCTTATTAACTTGTATGTTATAATTTTATTGTACTTCTAAAATCGGTGGATATAACTCACATGCTATAATAAAATTATATTATAAGTAGAATGATTATCTGCAATATTTAGTTTCATCTACTTTCGGATGTACTGGTTCTTGAAAGATCGATTTCATTTTCGATTGCATAACCTATTATTTTGTCAAGTGCGTTGTGTCTGCCTATGTCCTCAATAACGCACACTTTTCCTTTTGGATCATACAGGCCGACAACATGTATTCCTCCTGTAAGCACATGCAGCTCAGAATCAAGGGCTTCTTTTACAGAATTGCTTATGGTTTTCGAATCAAGACAGAGGTCAGACTCTATCTCGGGAAGTTTGTCTGTATCAAGATAGGACATTGACCCGCCACAACCACTCAGGACAGTTTTCTTTGAGACAAGTATTTTAAAGGGATTCTTTGTCAGTACACTGGCATCCGTATCTTCTATCTTGATGGATTCGATCTCATCAGGGTTCTTTATGATGTTCTCTGTATAAAGAAAACCGATCACAAACTCCCTTAGCATGTCCGGACTGATCATTGCAGTCAGAGCATGTCTCCCATTCACTTTGACAGCAAGGGGCATTTCTTCTATAACCTGATGTTCTTTCAGTTCAAAAGACCCGGAGTCTCCTTTTATACAATCAATTTCCCTGTACATTCATAGTCTCCTTGTAAGTTCTTCCATTGTATCTATCAGGAGATCAACTTCTTCTTCCGTATTATATAGATACAGACTTGCACGGACAGTACCGTTCTCAAGTCCCAGATGTTCCATTAGAGGATGGCAGCAATGTTCTCCGGAACGGACCATGATACCTGCACCCTCATCAAGGATATGTGCTACTTCATGTGAATGCAATCCTTCAACATTGAAAGATACAACTCCTATCCTGTTGTGATCCGACACAGATCCGCATACAGTTACCCCGCTTAAATCTGTCAGTCCTTCAAGTAATTTTTTTGTGAGCTTTTTTTCATGTTTTTTGATATTCTTCATTCCTGTGTCCTCAAGGTATTCCACAGCTCTTGCCAGTCCGATCATTCCTGAGATGTTGGGTGTTCCGGCTTCGTATTTCTCATAACCCTCAGAAGGAGTGTAATCACGGAAAGATACTTTTTCGATCATTCCTCCACCGACCATAAGTGGTCGTATATCCGCCTCCTTCATCCACAGAATACCGGTTCCTGTAGGGCCTAGCATTTTGTGACCTGAAAAACACAGATAATCACAACCAAGTTCCTTCACATCAACCGGCAGATGAGGAACTGACTGAGCCCCGTCCACAAGCAATTTTGCTCCGTTTTCGTGACAGATATCTGCTATTTCCCTGACCGGCAATAAATTTCCAAGCACGTTTGAAGCATGGGTGATAGCAACGATCTTTGTTTTTTTGTTGTTCCTGATGTTTCTGCTTATTGCAATTCTGAGTTCATCCGGGTCAAAGGAACCCTGAGAATCCGTTTTGATTATAGAAACATCAACTCCTCTCTTACGCAGTCTCATCCAGGGCAAAAAGTTGGAATGATGTTCCAGTATTGTTGTAATTACATTGTCTCCACTATTCCATTTCATTCCACAGGCAACCATGTTTATGGCTTCAGTGGTATTCTTTGTAAGGATGGTAGTACTCTCTTCCCCGCCAATGAATCCGGTGACTTTCTGATGTGCCTGCCAGTACATCTGTGTAGCTATATTTGTCAGTCGGTGCACGCCTCTTCCCACGTTGGAACGATAATACCTGTCAAAATTGTTTTCTGCTTTGATGACCTGTTCAGGTGAAAGGCTTGTTGCGGCATTATCCATATAGGTTATATCCGAAAGAATTGGAAAATCATTCCTTATTCTCTTTGTGTTAAGCATAAAGGATCATCCGGAAATGGCATGGAATGAGGAAAATGAACTTATTTTTTAGTCTCATCTTTTTTGCATTGCTGTCCTCCTTCACGCATTTGCTGGCAGATACTGCATATCCTTTCCTCAAGGTTGTCCACGCGATCAGCTTTCATGTCCTCGGCAAGCATGCGTATGGATTGTTTCACATCATCGTCGAATACGATTCGATAACCTCTCTTCTTTGAAAGATATTGTGAAACGGCAGAAGGGGCCATATCCAGTTCCCGGGCAATCTCCTGCTGTGAGAGTCCGCAATTTACAAGTTCCTCTGCAATCGCCGCTCTGATGGCTGGCAACACGTCCCAGACGATCATCTGACAGGGTAATTTCATTTTTCTTCCTCTGTATTCCTGATTCTCTGACCTTAAAACAGGTCTGACTCACAATTGTGAATATAATCCTGAATCTTAAAGCCTTTTCTATATATCTCTATCTACTTTTTTACTCCAATAGCTTTATATATTCACACTTGTTATTTATAATTCACAATCGTGAATCAGTGTCTGGTTCACTATAGTAAGCCGCAATTGGCTGTAAACTCAATTTCAGATGTAGTACGGTCATATGCGACATGAGGTATTCCTATGGATATCAGAGTACAGAAAACATTTGAAGCGCTATTTGCCCTTGAAGACATCCGGGAGATGCTTCGCCGGTCGTTACCAGGCACAGGACCTGCAGACATGAAATCCTTCAAAGAGCAGATACGACAGACCAGGTCGATATTGGATGACCTGGAAGCTGGATCCGGTAATCCGCAGATCACTAAGATCGGTGGAACACTGGGTATTCGAAGCCGTGAGGAAGAATACGTTAACATCCAGCCAATACAGGCAGCAGGAAGACTAACCCCCGAGGCCCGCAAGGCGCTTATTGCATATGGAGATGGATACTCTACCTGTGACAGTTGTCGTAAGCCCTTCAGACTTGACAAGATATCCAAACCACCTATCGCTGATTTCCATCAGGAACTTGCTGATTTCCTTAATATGGACACAGTTCGTGTTGTTCCCGGGGCCAGAAGAGGATTTCAGGCGGTCACGTCGAGTCTTGTAAAACCCGGGGATCAGGTAATTGTTTCATCTCTGGCACATTATACTGAATTTCTTGCCGTTGAAGCTGCAGGTGGTATCGTTAAAGAAGTGCCGCTTGATGAGAATAACATCATAACAGCTGACGGTACGGCAGAGAAAATAGAATCTGTGATCTCCGAAACCGGCAGAACACCTGCACTCATAATGATAGATCATTTTGACTATCAGTTTGCCAATGAACATGATGTTGAAGGTATCGGAAAAGTTGCCAGGCAGTATGATATTCCCTTCCTGTGCAACGGGGCATATACTGTAGGTGTTATGCCTGTTGACGGAAAAAAGATCGGAGCTGATTTTATAGTAGGCTCGGGTCATAAAAGCATGGCATCTCCGGCACCATCAGGTGTCCTGGCAACAACAGATGAATGGGCGGATATCGTGTTCAGAACAACTCAGATGAAAGGAGACCTGACAAACCGCAAATTCGGTGTGAAAGAAGTGGAGATGCTGGGATGTACTTTAATGGGCTCCACTCTCATGGCAATGATAGCATCGTTCCCTGCGGTTAAAGAGCGCACTCAGAACTGGAACGTTGAAGTTAAGAAGTCTAATTTCCTTATAGATAGGTTACTTGAGATCGAAGGAAGTGCTGTGTTGTCCGAGTATCCGCGAAAGCATGCTCTTTCGAAGGTAGATACCACCGGAAGCTTTGATGTGGTTGCGGATCATCATAAACGCAGAGGTTTCTTCTTCTCTGACGAACTCTCCAGAAAAGGTATCGTGGGAGAATTTGCCGGAGCAACCCGGAAATGGAAGTTAAGTACCTATGGTCTTTCATGGGAAAAGGTCAATTATCTTGCAGACTCTCTGCAGGAGATCGCAGAGACACATGAACTGAAGGTCAACAGAGCAGACAGATGACCTTCATTTATTCGGAGTACACTCCATGTTAAATAAAGATGAACTCGAACGTTACAGCAGGCAGATAATGCTTTTTGGTGAGGAAGGCCAGGATCGCCTCAAAACCTCAACCGTATTTATTGCAGGTGCCGGTGGGCTTGGTTGTCCGGTTGCTCTTTACCTTGCTGCTGCAGGTGTGGGCCACCTGAGGATTGCTGACAGGGATATCGTGGAGCAAACAAACCTCAATCGTCAGGTGCTTCACTGGGAAACTGATATCGGCAGGGAAAAAGTGTTGTCTGTTGAAGAAAAGCTTCATGACATCAATCCGCACATTGAGATAGAAACATTCCATGTTACCATCGATGATTCTAATGTGAGTAATCTTGTAGATGATGCGGATATCATTGTCGATGCAATGGACAATTATCATGCTCGGTATCTTCTGAACATGGTTGCCCATGAAAAAGGCATTCCTCTTATTCATGGTGCTATCCGTGGCTTTGACGGCCAGGCAATGACGATAGTTCCGGGGAAAAGTGCGTGTTTTAATTGCTTATTCCCTTCTCCTCCGCCGGAAGAGGTGTTTCCGGTTGTAGGTGTTACTCCTGGTATAATAGCCATGATACAGGTGAACGAAACAATAAAATGCCTTCTCAGGACGGGGGAAATTCTTACTGATAAACTGCTTATATGGAATGGTCTTTGTTCGGAAATGGAATGCATGAAAGTATCCAAAAGATGTGATTGTGAGGTCTGTGGTACGGATATCGAGCTGAAGGAGAAATTACCATGATTAAAATAACGCAGGATGATTTTGACGTAAACGCCATGATATCAGATTCAAGGACCTCTAAAATGGGTGCTCTGGTAACTTTCCTCGGAACTGTCAGAGATGATGGAATGGAGATGCTTCAGTTCGAGGTCTATGAAGAAGTGGCTATCAGGGAGCTTGAATCCATACATGAGGAAGCATTTGAAAAATTCGGTATCGAAAGTGTAGATGTCATCCATCGTATAGGTGATCTGACGGTGGGAGAAAATATCCTTTTGATAATTGTGGGTGCCGGACATCGCAAGGAAGCATTCGAGGCATGTGAATACATTCTTGAACGTATAAAGGAAAGTGTCCCCATCTGGAAAAAGGAAATAGGAGAGTCAGGTGACCGATGGATCCCCGGCGAAGGCTATAACTTATGATCTGCTTTTCTAATTCTTTTTTGCTATCATTTAATATCAAGCATTCTCCGGATAGCAAGTCTTGCTTTATCGGCCACATCCTTAGGTACTGTCATTTCCGGAGTAAGGGTTTCCAGTGATCTAAGCACCTTATGAAGGTCCGTTCGTTTCATAGTGATACAGATTGCATTAGGGGACAGTGGATAGCAGGATTTGTCCGGACAATCCTTATTCATCCGGTGGATGATACCAACTTCCGTACCTATTATGAATTCTTTATTTCCGCTTTCGCACACATGTTTTATCATACCGGATGTTGAGTATACGTGATCTGCAAGATCAACGACCTCTGCCCGGCATTCAGGATGTACAAGTACCTCTGCATCTGGATGTAGTTTACGTGCGTTTATGACATCTTCCGGTGTGATCCTGTCATGAACAAAGCAGAATCCTTCCCAGGGCATTATCTGCTTGTCTGTAAAACGCGCAACATAGCTTCCCAGGTTTTTGTCAGGTACGAATATGATCTGATCCTCATCAAGAGATTCGACAATTTTCACAGCATTGGAGGACGTACAGCATATATAACTCTCTGCTTTCACTTCTGCAGAAGTGTTCACATAACATACAACTGCAGCATCAGGAAACCTTTCTTTCAGGACACGTAGTTCTCCTGCTGTTATCATTTCAGCCATGGGGCAGTTTGCATCAGCCGCTGGTAACAGGACAGTCTTCTCGGGTGAAAGTATGGCTGCTGTTTCTGCCATGAAATCCACCCCACAGAATACTATCACATCGGCATCCAGATTGGAGGCTTTTCTGGCAAGTTCCAGTGAATCGCCTATAAAGTCAGCTATATCCTGTACTTCGCCTATCTGGTAATTGTGGGCAAGTATTACTGCATTTTTCTCTTTTTTGAGCTTAAGTATCTCTTCTTTGAATGTTTTTGTGTCAGGTGCAACTTTTTCGGTATAGGAGGTCATAAGTGGTTCCTTATTTTTTCTCTGTTTTATCTGATATTGTGAATTTAAGGATTTTAAATATATCTTCACAATTGTTAATTGGTTTTCTTTCTTATTATACTTTTTACCGTTCCATGAGACATGAGAAAAAAATAATATTAGAAACAGATATATATTATTCCTGCAGTACTTTTCCTATAATCATGTTTTTCTACGAGAAGATACATTTTTAATGTGATCTTTATATAATTACAGCTCAGAACTGGATTCACATATGGTGGTGGCTGCATAGATAAGCAAAAAATCCTTTTAATGGAGTTCGAGGACACACTTCTATCCCTGAATAGGGTCGCAGCGAAGAATATTATCTCCAGTGAGTTCACCGGTGATAATGCTTTTGAAGTTATAAATGAGATCATTTCCCCGACACTTGAAAGAATAGGGGAATTATGGGCTCACGGTGAGATTGCTTTATCACAGGAATACATGGCAAGCAGAATATGCGAAGAACTGGTCGAGACAATATTGCCTGCTGATGCCCCTTCAAGGAAGAATATGCCAGTGATCGGAATTACAACCCTTAGGGACGAACACATGCTTGGAAAGCGTATTCTTTCTTCGTTTCTTAAGGCCAATGGTTTCAACCTCTTTGATTATGGTGACATGGGACCGGAATCCATAGTGCAGAAGGTGAAGGATGATGGTATTGAGGTTTTAATGGTATCGACCCTTATGCTTAATCTTGCCCATGAGGTTAAGAAGCTGAGGAGCAGTTTTGACAATGAGAAAATCGATACGAAAATAATTGTGGGGGGCGCACCGTTCCTGTTCGATCGTAACCTCTGGAAAGAGGTGGGTGCCGATAGTATGGCAGTTGATGCAACTGAATCGGTGGAGAAAATACATGAAGTTCTGGGTGATGCACGATGAACATTGAAGAAATGACATCCATGGAGAGAGTATTGGCAACACTTTGTCATGAAGAGCCTGACAGGGTTCCTTTCTTTCTGTTACTGACAACTCAGGGAGCGGATGTTTTCAATGTTTCCATAAAAGAATATTTTTCAAAGCCTGAGATGGTCGCAGAAGCCCAGATAAAAATGCAGCAAAAGTATGGTCATGATTGTTATTATCCATTCTATTACGCATCACTTGA
The DNA here is from genome assembly GCA_021767785.1 of Methanolobus sp. Lineage (GTDB taxonomy): Archaea > Halobacteriota > Methanosarcinia > Methanosarcinales > Methanosarcinaceae > Methanolobus. The sequence continues at coordinate 5,073 of JAASSR010000015.1, read as the reverse complement.
GTTAGAGGCATGGGGAAGTGAGTCGGTTTTCTACCCTGATGCGCCTCCGAATGCCGGCAGACCTGTTATTAAGGAATTCGAGGATATCCTTTCTCTTGAGACTCCGGATGTCTTTGAATCACCCGGGCTGCAGAAAGTCCTGAAGACCACCGAAATAATGAAAAAGCATTCCGGGGAAGATATACCGATTATCAGTGTTGTCATGTCACCTTTTTCCCTGGCTTCCATGCAGATGGGATTTGAAAATTATTTAGATCTTATCTATGATGATCTTGATAGATTTAAAGAATTGATGAGAATTAACGAAAGTTTCTGTGTTCAATGGGCAAATGCCCAGATAGAAGCAGGTGCAACGGCAATATGTTACTTTGATCCTGTATCTTCCTCAACTATAATACCACCTGAACTTTACAGAAAAACAGGTTTCAGGGTAGCCAAAAGAACGATCTCAAATATCAACGGACCTACTGCAACACATATGGCATCAGGTCGATGTCTTCCTATAGTTGATGATATTGCAGAAACCGGAACTGCAGTAATATGTACCAGTGTACTTGAGGATCTTTCTGAGATTAAGACTGCATGTAAAGGTAAGCTATCTGTGCTGGGTAATCTCAATGGTATAGAAATGAGGCACTGGTCGCCACAACAAACAGAAGATAAAGTAAAAGAAGCAATAAGTAAAGCAGCCGAGGGTGGTGGCTATATTCTTTCGGACAACCACGGTGAGATACCTTACACTGTACCTCAGGAGGTTCTTACGGATATCTCAAGGTCCGTAAAAAAATGGGGTCAATATCAAGGTTAAAAAAGTATGTTCTATGATCATTACATTCTGGCACCTGATTTTATAAGCAGGGAGATAGAACATCTTATCTCTGATGATGTGCATTTCAGGGGAATTAAGACCGCATATTTCATGTCCAATGAAAGAGGAACAGTGGATGATGTCATTCTTGATATGATCAGGGAATTTAACTGTGATAATGATATATTACTTCTCTGCGACAGTACATGTCCGGATTTTTCCATCCCGGAAGAATATTGTGGTTCTCTTAAGATCAACAAGATAGAGCAGATTCATAATCTTTTTGTTGAACAGAGGTTGTTGAAGGAACATGAGAATAAGGACACTTTTGTCATAGTTCCAGGATGGATTGAAAACCGGGAAAAGAACTCTCTTTTAATCAATGAGATCGGTGGTGAAACGGGAAGCTCCTTCTCAGACCGCTATTCATCAATTCTAATCCTTGATACAGGAATTCATAAGGATCTGGTTTCAAAGGCAGAAAAATTCTCTGAACATGTCGGTGTTCCTTTCAGTATCCTGAATGTCGGTCTGGAGCATTTCAAACTGGTTCTGGATAATATCATACTTCAATGGAGCATTGAAAAAAAGCAAGATCAGTTGAAGCTCTGCAACAGGAAAGCAGCTTCATACGCCATGTCTATAGATTTCATAAAGACTATAGCTGACATGACAGATGAGTCCATGGCCATTGATTCCATCTGTAAGCTTTTCAGTACGATGTTCGCTCCGAAGAACATTGTTTACTACTCTTTCCATAATGGGGATATGCTGCTAAAATATTGCAAGTATCCGGAATCGGAAAAAGATTCAATAATGCAATTAAAGGAATCTGATGCCAGCTATATTGTGTTTGACAGGGAAGATGGCTTTGCTGTGAAGATATCGACTGCAGATGACCTTCTCGGTATCATAGAGATACATGGAGTTGCTTTTCCTGAATATCTGGATGAATATCTGAGTGTCGGTAATGATCTTGCGAAAGCTTCAGGTCTTGCAATATCCAATATAAGACGCTATCATGAAGTGTTCAGGTCCAGAGAAGAACTGGTTGAGCTCACCGAACTGCTCCGTACTACTAATCGTATTCTCAGACATGATATTGCCAATGATCTCCATATAATTCTTGGTGGACTGGAACTGCTTGAAGAGAATAATGATATGAAGTTCGTTTCAATGATAAGGCAAGCGGCGAACAAGAGTGTATCATTGATAAATAGTGTGCGTGATCTGGACCACTCTTCTACAGGTTCAGAGCTCATTCATCTAAATGTAAAGGACCTTATAGACAGTGTCATAAACAAGCATACGGCTGATATCAGGGTGGAAGGGGACTGTGCTGTGATGGCTGACAAAGCACTTGTATCTGTTTTTGATAATATCATCAGTAATGCCATTGTTCATGGAAAAGCAAGCAAGTTGGATATTGGTATCAGGGAGAAGAATGGTACCTGCAGGATATCCATTGCAGACAATGGCTCGGGAATTCCGGATGAGATTAAATCAAAGGTATTTGATGAGGGTTTCAAATATGGTGAAACCGGACATACGGGCTTAGGACTTTTCATTGCTAAAAAGACGATCGAACGTTATAACGGGTCCATAAGTGTAGAGGATAATACCCCTTCAGGTACAAAATTCATTATAGGACTTGATTCCGCATAAATAGTTTTAGGTTGTATTATTTATCGAAATCCATCATTTTATTTTGATGATCTGCAACATTATTTTCAAATATCATTTACATAGCAAATTATAATTATAGGGTTGACATAATATATTATTGTCAATTATTATATACTGTTCGTATAATATAAGACATTTCATATGGGGTGGCAGGATTTTGGATTCAGGAAATTCGTATGAAAAATATTCTGAAATTTTACTCATATCTGTCGTTCTTATTTCCCTTTATCTTATAAGTCTCGAAAATTATCTTCTTTTTCACAGTTTAGTTGAAATAGTAAGTATTGTGATAATTGCAGCTGTTTTTCTGATTACCTGGAACTCCAGGTACTATCTTAAGAATTCCTATCTTCTGTTTCTCGGGATAAGTTTTCTTTTTGTTGCTTCTATAGACTTCGTACATGTTATCACTTACAAAGGTATGGGTTTTTTGATAACTGAAGAAGCAAATCTCCCTACTCAGCTCTGGATTGCAGCACGATATTTGCAGGCTATATCTTTTTTTATAGCTCCTTTCATGTTGGGAAAAGTATTAAGTGCATATAAAATCTTCTCGCTTTACTTTGCATTGACTGCAGTGATATTTGTATCGATATTCACGGGCTATTTTCCTGATTGTTTTATTGAGAACAGCGGACTTACTCAGTTTAAAATTATAAGTGAATATATTATCTCGCTGATCCTTGCAATATCATTTCTGCTTCTCAGAAAACACAGGGCTGAATTCGATAACAAGGTCTATAATTTACTTGCAGGTGCTATCGCACTTACCATATTTGCGGAACTGGCATTCACCTTTTACATTGATGTTTACGGATTTTCAAATCTTGTGGGTCATTATTTCAAATTACTTTCTTTCTATCTGATATACAAGGCCATTGTTGTTACCAGTCTTACAAGACCATATGACCTTCTTTACAGGGAACTTAAAATAAGGGAATATGAACTTGTGAAGAAAAACGAAGCACAGGAACACCTTCTGGAAACGCTGGGTCTTGTCAATAAGGTACTTCGCCACGATATTCTCAATGATCTGAACATTATTTCTCTTGCTGTTGATAATCTCAAAGAACGGATGAATGCTAAAGAGCTCGATATGTCAGAGAAGGCTGTAAAACACAGTCTTACGGCTATTCGGGAAATGAAGGATCTTGAATCATTGATGCATGTCAGGGAATTGAAGGTCATGGATCTTCGGGTTCTTGCGATGGAAGTGGCACAGGAATTTCCTGTCGTTGTGAATATCCATGGAGATTGTTCAGTTAAAGCAGATAGTGGTCTTCATTCTGTTATCAGTAATATTATACAGAATGCAATGGTTCATGGTAAAGCTGACAGGGTGGATATCTCTATGAAGTCTTATGAGAACTTCTGTGAGATGCGAATATCAGATAATGGTAAAGGTATTCCTGGCAGAATAAAAGAACGTATATTTGAAGAAGGTTTCAAGTATGGTCCTTCAGGTCATACCGGAGTTGGTCTGTATATAGCAAAACGTATCGTTGAAAGATACGGAGATATCTCACTTGAAGATAATGTTCCATCTGGTGCGACCTTTATATTGAAGTTCTATTACAACGATTTGAATGATGAAGAAAACAAAAATGATGTTATAAGTGAAAATAAGAAGTGAAACCCACATTAGTGGGTGTTGTTGTTCTTATTCTTCTTCTGAAGCTCTGCCTATTGCTTTAACAAGTGTGAGCATGATTCCCATACCTTTCTGGAAATCTTCGTCACCCATTTCTTTGATCAATCCACCAATTCCCACTTTTGGGGGATTAAGAATGGCTTTGTCAAGTTCAGGATCCTGAACAGCTCTCTCCATCACTTCTATCAGGTCAGTGCACATGATGGCGTTCGTGAGTTTTAACACGGTTGATGATAGATCAGCAATACCATGTGCAGTCTGATCGTTGATATAATCCTGTAATATTCTTACTGTTCGAACAAGATCCAGGACAGCTTCTACATCTCCAGGTCTTATTTCGACACCTGATATCTGGTTAGTGATATTTTCATCGCTCATATTTTCATCCTCCTCAGAACAACCCTTTCACACTGATATCCCAGTGTATGTGATAATACATACGATACAGGAACCATCCCATTTTTGTGGTTGAGAATGCCTCCGGAGGTTTTGCATATTTCCATGTAGCAATGTAACCTTTGCCCGGTGTGGATGATGTTTCCAGTTCAGTTACAAGCGGACATCCGGTCTCGCCTTCGTAAGGGGATTTTATGCTGTTCCCGTTGAGATCATTTTTGAGGTTCTGGCTAACTGCAATGGCCTGATAGTGCGCTCCTATTCCTGTCTTAAGGATATCAGCAGGTCCAAGATCGCCAAGAACATAGACATTGTCGTGGTCTCCGGCAGGACCGCGATATTGCAGTGTGGCCTTGTCTGCAGAGATCCAGCCTTTTTCATCCGTAAGACCGGAATCGATCAATACTTGAGGTGCTTTATGAGGTGGGACTGTGATCAATGTATCGTAGTTGACTTTTTCTCCGTTCTTTGATGTCAGTTCCTTCCCGGCAGCATCAACATTATCAAGCTGGAAATTCCTTACAACTTCAAT